>DAOWNV010000063.1 GCA_030642405.1 Desulfosarcina sp. | reverse complement strand
TGAACATAAGAACATCGAACTCCAACATATGACGGCGCATGAGGAATGCAATTGTTTTTTACTTCTTCAGCTGCCGTTGTGTCTTTTCAAGTGCGGCAATCCGAACACATACCGGCGGGTGTGAGTAGTTCAAAAAGACAGTTAGCGGGTGAGGCGAAAGATTAGACAGGTTTTGGACGCTAAGTTTTTTCAGGGCCTCCACCATGGGGCGGCTTTTTCCAGTGGTGGCTGCTGCAAACTGGTCTGCCGCGAACTCATGTCTTCGTGAAATGGCTTGAACAATCAAACCTAAAAAGAAGTCCACGGGTGCGTAGAGCAGACCAAAAAAAACAAGACCGGCGTGAATGGATGGTTGTTCCAGGAAAAACGCTTCAAACAGCGTAGGTGAATGAATTACCAAGGACATGAGGTAAAGCATCACCCCGGTTTGCGCTACCCCTAAAGCCATCATTTTCAAAATGTGCTTCATTTTGTAATGCCCCATTTCATGGGCCAGTACGGCAACCAACGCTTCTGTCGTGTGCTGATCAACAAGGGTGTCGTAAAGAACGATGCGCCGGTGGCGCCCGAAACCGGTAAAAAAGGCGTTGGATTTGGACGACCGTTTAGACCCATCCATAACATATACGTTTTCCAATGGGAAATCGATGGATCGTGCATAGGCCAGAATGGCACTTTTTAATTCACCTTCTTCGATTGGTTCGAATCGGTTGAACAAAGGCATGATCCAGGTGGGAGCGATAAATTGAACAAGGATGCTAAATGCGGTGATCATGATCCAGCACCAGATCCATGCATTGACGCCGGTGTATTGAAAAAAGGCCAACACTCCAGTCAACAGAGGCACGCCGAGCAAGACAACTAAAAAAATTCCCGTTAGTCGGTCTTTCACCCAAATCCACCACGTGGTTCGGTTGAAACCGTATCGCTGTTCGATGACAAAGGTGGAATAAATGCTAAATGGCTGGTCGATCATGGCTTTCAAACCAGCCAGGCCGAAAATGTATACCAGTCCCGTGACAAGGGGACTCCAATTCAGTGATCGGGTCCAATTATCCATTAGGGCAAAGCCGCCCCCGAACCAGAAACCGAATAGAACCAAAAGATCGACAGTGGCGGTGATCTGTTCGAAGCGAGTACATGTCGCTATATATTTCTGGGACTGCCGATACCTGTCCGGATCATAAATCCCCTGAAATGTTTCCGGTATCTTCTTTGTGATCGAGGCAAGATTGAGCTGGTCCGCTATTTGGTGAAGTAGAAAATCAGCAACGAGAAAAAAAAGAATTATCCATGCAACCCAATTAATTGAATCGTTCATCGCTCACCTTTGATCCGAACTGTTCTATGAGGGTGTTTCCTGATGTGATCTAAAAAATCGCCGATGGTACGGTATACGCGGTCGGCCCCCTCTCCCAGCAGTATGCCATGGCGTTGAAAGTTGAATAATGCCATCTGTTTGTCCGTCGACCCCAACAACTTGAAAATTTTTTCGGAGCCTTTGGGATCGACGACCGGGTCGTCTTGTGAGTGGATCACCAGGGCCGGGGTTTTAATCTGGGGGAGCCTCGGTTCCAGGGAAGACATTAGCCTCTCCAATTCACGAATGCCTGATATTGGGTTTTTGAAATAGTTAATATTAGGGTTTTCCGGGTTGTTGTCCACGAAGCTTTTTTTTACTTCATCCATATGGACCCGTTCCATGAACCGGTTCCATGCATCAATAGCAGGAACGAACTTGGTTGTCATGTCCTGTAGACGCAATGGTGCGGAGATGGAAAAAACAGCTTCCACCTCGGGCATCCGATGGGCCAAATCCAACGCCAACCCTGCACCTGTGGAGAATCCGCCTGCGACTACCCGATGACAGGTGCTGCGAAGCAAGGCATATCCGGCATCCATGGAATCGATCCAGTCCTGATACGTGCGGGTGGCCAGATCTTCGGGAGTGGTGCCGTGCCCTTTCAGACGTGGTGCATACACCCAAAATCCCTTTTTCCCGAGGTATTCGGCCAACCCTTTCACCTCTTCCGGAGCAGCCATATATCCATGGGACAACACGACACCCATCCTTCGTCTGTCGCCCTTGATGAGAAAAGGTTTGCCGATCGTTTTCGGCTTGGATATTCCATGTGTAGCAAACCTGTCGTAATCCTTATCGAACTCAACCAGTGCCCGTTTGAGCAAAAAACTAAATATTTTTCGTTTCAGCCGGAATCCGGGTTGCCGGCAAAGGCGGGAGATACGTTGTTGCAACTGCTTCAACGGCACAACCTCATTGGCGATGACCGCAATGGGATTGTCAATTCTGGAACGATGGAAATTGAAGGTGTCGGAAAAACGGGCGGGTTCTTTTTCCAGAAAAGCACCCTTGTTTGCAACTACTTTTTTTTCTTCGGCAAAATTCACAAACTCATTGTACTTGTTGTACCGATCATCGGTCAGCAGATGGTCCTGGTTTTTATCGAAGCTGTTGTGGAAAAAGACATGGAGATCTTTGGTGTCCTTTTGCGATACCAGAAAAACCCGTCGTTTCAAATTCTTTTTGTGAATTTTAAGGGTCGGAGATTTTTTAAGACAGGCGGCAAACAGGTGATCATGATTGACCGTTGTCATACTATAGATATCGTTCATATACCGTTGCATGATCTTTAGCGCTTCTCTACGCATGAACTTGCGGGAGGGGATGGGATCATCGAAACCGATGGGATCCGATCTTCCGATATCGGATTGAATCACCCGGCCGGAGAGGTAGCTTTCAATTTTTATGGGTTTTCCAAAACGAATGTCGATATCCACACCGGAAAGCAGCATGGCGCCTTCGGTCATGATCTCTTCCGTTACCCGCTCGGAAAGGTCTTCAACCATCCATTCCGCCAAACGGCTCAACGCGTTCTCCTTAGCCCGAAGCGGGTAATAGGTGAGGTTCACAGGGACGATGCAAGTGGGTTTTTGGCTCACATCCGCTATGGATGCGATCTCGAATTTTTCCGTCAACCTTAAAACCTCATCCGGCGCTGAACGGGCCATTTCAATCAGGCGTTGGCGATAAAATTCAGTTCTCAATGCCAGAGTCGCAGCTCCAGTGTGCGGCGGGTGCTTTCCGCCGGCGTAGGAGATCATGAACCTGCCTTTTTCCATAATGTCCTTGGATTTCACCATGCGACCTTCGGGAAATATAACCCACGAAGCTTTCGAGGTAAGCAGCGTTTTTATCATCAACCGGTCCCGATCAGGCGATTTTGTTGAAACAGCGCCGACTTGCTCCAGATATCGACCTAATTTGCCCACGAACAATTCAGCGGAGGCAAGGGCCCAAACGGTGGTTCCTGTAAGCCGGTGCAGGTGGTAGGGCAGCAAAAACGTTTCAATTCGTGTAAAATGATTTACTACAAAAATGGTGGGACCCTCAGGCAGGTTTTCCGCACCGTGAATGTTCAACCGGGCACGGGTTAGACCGGAGATGGTTTTTATGGCCAACCCGGTAGTGCGGTAAGCGAATGAGTTCATCGGCACAGGAAATAAAAGGGTTCACAAGTATCAGTCTATTGTTGACACTTATATTATCAACCATTAGGTTACAAGGTTCAAAGATAAATGTAAAGCAAGAGCGTCTGAAAAGGATATCGGCCATTTATAAAAAGACAACACAAAATTTGTTTGTTTTCTTAATTTGCTATTACTATTGGAGATAAACGGTGTATTCCAGAATCCTCAAACTGCGGTTTCCCGTAACGGAAGTTCAAAAGCCCATCGTTTGTGATCTGGCTCGGGAGTACGATTTGCAGTTCAATGTTCTCAATGCCGGTATTTATCCCCGTAAAGAGGGATTCATGGTGCTGGAAGTTTCCGGCAGCAGGCAGAATTTCAAGGCTGGACTCGGCTATTTAAAGCGTCAGGGCGTTGACGTACAGAACGCTTCCCAGGAAATTGAACGAAACGAGGAGAAATGTACCCATTGCGGATCATGCACCGCTGTTTGTCCTACCGGTGCTCTTTATGTGAAGCGTCCTGAGATGGAGGTGGTTTTCGATCAGAAAAAATGCAGTGTTTGTGAACTTTGTGTCCCTGCATGTCCGCCGAGGGCAATGCAGGTGCATCCAACGGATCAGGCTTTTTTTAAATGACCCGCTTCTTGAGTTTTACAGTTAAGATTGAATTGTTTGAATGAACCAACATAATCCTCTAAAGATCCGAATTCGGTAAAACAAAGGCTTCCCCAACGTCAAAACGATATGAAAAGAGATAAAATGGCCGTTGCAGTAAGTGGCGGTGTGGATTCGCTCGTTTCAGCGTACCTGCTTAAACAACAGGGGCTTGATATTATTGGTGTTCATTTTCTCACTGGTTTTGAAAGTCCGACGGAACCGACATGGGAAGTGGGCAGACAACTTTTCATAAAGATGGAAATTCCTGTTTCAGTCATCGACCTTCAAATACCGTTTGCCGAGAAAGTTGTGGATTATTTTACTGCTGCATACGGAAACGGAAAAACACCAAATCCGTGCCTGGTTTGTAATTCTCAAATCAAATTCGATTTATTGATGAAAGAGGCAGCACGATTGGGTGCCTCCCGGTTGGCAACCGGGCATTATGCACGCGTGGTTGAAGAATCGGATTGTCGCTGGAGTTTGCGTAAAGGTCTGGATCTCAACAAAGATCAATCCTATTTTCTTTCCCGCCTGACCCAAGATCAACTGGCGCATGCCTGTTTTCCGTTGGGTAGATGGACAAAAAAAGAAGTGAAGGCGCTGGCTGCGGAAAGAGGATTGGAGCCGATAGTAAAAAAAGAGAGTCAGGACGTCTGTTTCATCAAGGATACCGATTACGCTGATTTTCTCGTAAAGACCCATGCCATCAAGCCTAAGCCTGGAGATATAGTCAATACAGCCGGGGATCGGATAGGTACCCACAATGGTCTGTATCGGTATACGGTTGGACAGCGCCGTGGCATCAACTGCCCGGCCGGCGAGGCCTATTACGTTATACGGCTTGACGTGCAGACCAACCGTTTGGTGGTCGGGTTCAAGCCGGACATTTATACGACGCATTGCCGAGTAACCGATGTGAATTGGATCGTCGATATCCCGGTTGGCCCTATACATATCGAAACCCGTATTCGGTATCGTCATCGGGCTGTCTCGACGATGGTGACACCTATCGGGAAGGTTGAGGCAGAGGTCCGGTTTGATGAACCTCAGATGGCTGTGACACCTGGGCAGGGTGCGGTTTTTTACCAGGGGGATAAGGTGTTAGGAGGAGGCTGGATCGCTACGCCGTGCCAATCCGGAAATTGCAAATGAAGAAACTTTTTTTCAAAACACTTGGATGCAAGGTCAACCAGTGTGAGTCAGAGGCGATTGAAAACGCCCTTTTGGAATTGGATTCCGGTTTTATCTCCTGTAAAGACGGAAAAGCGGATATCGTGGTTGTCAATACCTGCACGGTGACCAGCAAGGCCGCCATGCAGAGCCGGCAGGCGGTTCGCCGGGCTATTCGCAACCATCCTGGTGCCCAAATCGTGGTCACCGGTTGCCATGCACAGACTTCACCTGGGGAACTTGCCGCCATCGAAGGGGTGGACATAATCGTCGGCAATCGGGAGAAACATAGAATTCCCCAAAAGATCATAGCCGGAATTGATTCAAGTCATACTGATAAAATTGCTGGTTTTGAAACAGCAAACCCAACAAACGAGACCTCCCACCATCGGTTTGAGGAATTGCCCGGGATTGC
Organism: Desulfosarcina sp.; assembly: GCA_030642405.1. Classification (GTDB taxonomy): domain Bacteria; phylum Desulfobacterota; class Desulfobacteria; order Desulfobacterales; family Desulfosarcinaceae; genus Desulfosarcina. The sequence continues at coordinate 5,449 of DAOWNV010000063.1, read as the reverse complement.
CCACGGGGGACGTACCCGACCGTTTTTAAAGATTCAAGATGGCTGCGATGCTTTTTGTACGTATTGCATCGTTCCTTACGCAAGAGGAAGAAGCCGAAGCCTTCCCGTGGATCAAGTGCTGTACCAAATAGAAAAGCTTGGGCAATTGGGGTACCGTGAGGTAGTGCTGACAGGAATCCACATCGGTTGCTATGGCAAGGATCTTTCCCCATCAACGAAACTGTATGATTTGCTTTCCCGCATAAGGGATGCCGGAGCCATCGAACGGGTACGTATCAGTTCCATCGAACCTGCCGAACTATCGAACGGAATCATTAACCTCGGGATCTCCAAAGAAGAGATTCAGGGTCGCTTATGTCCGCATTTTCATATCCCTTTGCAAAGTGGCGACAACGATATTTTGAAACGGATGCATCGCCCCTATGACCGGGACTATTTCAGGGAGCTGGTCTTGAGCGTTGTCGATCGGATGCCGGATGCTGCCATCGGTGTCGATACTTTGATCGGTTTTCCCGGTGAGTCGGATGATGCCTTTCAGAACACCTTTGAACTGATTCGGTCTCTGCCCGTAGCCTATCTGCACGTTTTCCCCTTTTCGGCACGCAAGGCAACACCTGCATATACATTTTCAGACCCTGTTCAACCATCGGTAATTAAACAACGTTGTGAGAACATGCGCCGGTTGGGTGCCGATAAACGCCAAAGCTTTTACAAGAGGTGGGTTGGCAAGCCTTCCACAGTTTTGGTTGAAGAGACCCGTGACAGGAACAGTTCTTTTTTAAAGGGATTGACTGATAACTACATCCCGATTCGTTTTGAAGGGCCGGATGATCTGTTCAATACCTTTCAACAAGTTGAGATTCTAAGGATTGCTTCAGATGGAGTCCCGGTGGGAGCTATCAGTGAATAACTTATAGCAGGTAGATTAGATCATACTTAGAACAAAATGAACTCAAAAAAAACGATTACCCCAACAAACCCCACAACTACACCCTCTATGACCGCCGGCCTGTTTGTCTGGGGGTTCGGTGCAGCGTTCTATCTGCTTGGCTTTTTTCACAGGGTAGCCCCTGCGGTCATTACCGGTGAATTGATGCGTGATTTTCAAATCAACGCGTCTTCATTGGGAAATCTTTCCGCTTTTTACTTTTATAGCTATGTCGCCATGCAAATTCCCACAGGTATTCTTGCGGATCGTTGGGGGCCTCGCCTGCTTCTCACGTTGGGGGCTTCGATTGCAGCCGTCGGTGCAGTAATGTTTGCCGCGGCATCCGGTATTGTTTGGGCAGGAGCCGGTCGGCTTCTCATCGGAGGGTCTGTTGCCGTTGCCTTTGTCGGTCTTTTGAAGATGGCGACCAATTGGTTCGCACCTCATCGTTTTGCACTGGTGTCGGGATTTGCGTTAACCGTTGGCATTGTCGGAGCCATCTTTGCCGGTACTCCACTCAGGATTTTTGTGGATCATTTTGGCTGGAGAACCGTCGTATATTCTTCCGCTATTGTCTCTATTTTTATAGGGATAGGCACTTGGGTATTTGTTAGGGATTTTCCCCACGAGAAGGGGTTTAAAGATTTTTCGACAATGCCTTCGGCATCGGGAGAGACTAAAAAACCTGGAGTTATTTCCGGTGTGATTCAAGTATTCAAATATCCCAACACGCTTCTTCTTTTTATTATTCCAGGAGGTGTGGCGGGATGTGTTCTCACCTTCGCAGGGCTATGGGGGGTTCCCTATCTGACAGTTTCCCAAGGCGTATCACAGGAGGGGGCTGCCATGTTGACGTCAATACTCCTGGTGGCATGGGCTGTGGGGGGGCCTTTTTTCGGCTGGTTTTCGGACCGATCGGGAAATCGTAAAAAGCTGTTTATTCTGGGATGCGGGATCTCTGTGGTCGGCTGGAGCGCGATAATTTTAATAAACGAAATTTCAATGATGTTGCTGGTTCCGGTTTTGATCATTACCGGTTTTTCGTCCGGCAGTATGATGATCTGTTTTGCTTTTGTCAAAGAATCGGTTCCAACGCGATTGTCGGGGACGGTTTCCGGCGTGATCAACATGGGGGTTATGGCAGGTCCCATGGTTTTGCAACCGTTAGTTGGTTGGGTATTGGACCGCATGTGGGCAGGGGAGATGGCGGAAGGTGTCCGTATTTATGGGTTGGACGCTTATCGCTGTGGTTTTTCTTTGATGCTGGTCTGGATTGCGGGGTCTTTTATTTTGTTGTTTTTTACACGGGAAACCGGTTGTCGGCAGGTCGTTCCGTGATTTTCTCTATTTTTGTGGGGGTACTATCTTCAGATCGCTTATTTTATATAACAGCGTTTTATAACTGATTTTTAAGATTTTTGATGCCTTGCTGCGGTTCCAATCGGTTTTTGCAAGAACATGGGAGATGATCTCCCTTTCAACCATTTCAACTGCTTCCTGCTTTGCGTTTTTCAGTGAAAAAGACTCATTGTCGGGCGAATTTTTTCCGTCTAAATCCAATAATCCATCCAGCGATGCGTGATGGCCCTGGATGGATGCGGTCACTTTGTTGTTGCTTGTCCCACGTTCGCTTTCGAACAGTTCATTCATGACCTCGGAGCTGTCACCCAACACCAATATTCTTTTCAGGATATTTTGAAGCTCTCGCACATTGCCCGGCCAGCTATAGGCGCACAACTGGTCGATTACTTTTACGCTTGGCTTTTCGATGTGGCGGTTTTGGAGCATTGCGGTGTACTCTTTTATGTAGAAATCGATTAGCGGCGGAATGTCTTCAGGTCTACCCCTGAGCGGGGAGACATGGATCTTTATGATATTCAAACGATAATAAAGATCTTCCCGAAATTTTCCTTCATCAATGTCTTTTTTCAGGTCATGATTGGTCGCTGCAATAACCCACGTGTCTGATTTGACCTCTTTTTCCGATCCAAGGGGGGAAAATTCTCCTCCGCTTTGAAGCACATGAAGCAATTTTGCCTGAAGGGGGAGAGACATATCACCGATTTCATCGAGGAGCAAAACACCACTGTGGGCAAGCTGAAACTTGCCTTTCTTTTTCTGTTCAGCACCGGTGAAGGCACCACGTTCGTAGCCGAACAATTCACTTTCGAGAAGGCCTTCGGGAAGGGCAGCGCAGTTGATTTTTATAAATGGTTTTCCCGACCGTGGAGATTGCTGGTATAAATTTTGGGCGACCACTTCCTTGCCCACTCCGCTCTCTCCGAACACCACGATGTTCAATCCGGTGTCGGCCACATGTTCGATCAGTTCGCGAACCCTTTGCATATCTTTACTTACACCGATAATGGGTGGGCCGGTATTAGGTTTTGATTTGTTGCTCATTTATTCAATAGATTTTCTACGAGCTGCTCCAGCTCAGGTAGTTTAAAAGGTTTTTCCAAAACGAAATCGGCCTTGGCTTCTTTGGCCAATGATTCAGGGTGTTCCCCCCAACCGGTAATAGCGATTACCGGCGTGTCCGGAAATTTCTGTTTTGCAATGGATATAATGGCCACGCCGCTTATGTTCGGCAGTACCAGATCCGTAATGATCAGGTCAAAGCAGGCACTTTCATCCTCAATTTGTTTCAATCCGTCGAGACCGGTTGAGGCGGCAGTTACCTCGTAATTTAAATTTTTAAAAAAATTTTCCAATGCGATGAGGATCTCTTCTGCGTCATCAATGATTAGGAGCTTGAAAGGCTTTTTCATTTCAGCCTCTTATATTGTTTAAGATGGAATAGGAAAAAGAAACCCTTTTTGAAAGATATATATGAATATTCAAAAAATGGCAAGTTTTTACCGACATTTTCATTCGTTAGGGAGCCTGGCGTTTATATGATTTTGATTATTGCCGATAGATGGGTTATATCAATGATCAATTGTACATATAATTGCAAAAAGAAAATAGGAGTTTTTCACATGCACCTCGAGTATAAGAATGCCCTTGTAACCGGTGTTGCAGGCTTTATCGGTTTCCATCTTTCGAAAAGATTGTTGGAAAATGGTATCCGTGTTTTCGGTGTCGACAATCTAAACGATTATTACGATCCCAGGCTGAAAGAAGATCGGCTGGCGCTGTTGAAATCCTATCCCGAATTCAGTTTTTTCAGGACGGATTTGTCCGAAAAAAAACAATTGGAAACAATTTTTTCGGAAAATCAGGCCGATGTCGTTGTCAATCTTGCAGCCCAGGCCGGTGTACGATATTCTTTGACCAATCCCAATGCCTATGTGCAGTCGAATTTGGTGGGATTTGTAAATATATTGGAGTGCTGCAGGCATTATGGCGTAAAGCACCTTGTCTTTGCTTCCTCCAGCTCTGTTTACGGTGCCAACACAAATATGCCGTTTTCCGTTCATGACAACGTGGATCATCCAATCTCTCTTTATGCGGCCTCAAAAAAATCCAACGAGTTGATGGCCCATACCTATAGTCATCTTTTTAACCTGCCTTGTACCGGGTTGCGTTTTTTTACCGTGTACGGGCCCTGGGGACGTCCGGATATGGCACTGTTCCTTTTCACCAAAGCGATTTGCGAGGGTAAGCCCATCAATGTGTTTAACCACGGAAAGATGAAGAGAGATTTTACGTATATCGACGATATTGTTGAAGGTGTTGTACGGGTAATGGAACATTGCCCCGATCCGAATTCGCAGTGGACGGGTGATTCTCCGGATCCCGGCACCTCTTACACCAAGTATAAGATATACAACATCGGCAACAACAATCCGGTTGAACTCATGGATTTTATCAAAGCCATCGAAGACGCTTTGGGAAAAAGGGCGATCAAAAATTTCATGGATCTACAGCCCGGGGATGTACCGGCTACGTATGCCGATGTAGACGATTTGATCAATGATGTGGGGTTTAAACCGGAAACGTCTATTTCAGAAGGTATTGGAGAATTTATACGGTGGTATAAAAGTTATCATAAAGCTTGACCATGAGAGATTCATCCTTAATTTTCGTCTATACCGGAGCAAATGCAATGAGCACTCCGATGCTCAGTCGATTTTTGTAGTTGTATCGACTCCCCTGCACCACCCCTTGCTCCGGTTCCGTAATTTTTGTCTGAGAAATCCGATCAGGGTTTCGAAAATATCCCTGTATGGCTCAATTCAATAGTGTGATATACTTAAACTCGGGTTTTAAATTTTACCAATGAGCAAAAGGGGAACGTGCATGCGCAAAAACCTGTTGTTTCTTTTGATTCTTCAAGTTGTGATGGCCGGTTGGTGTTTTGCGGGTGAATTTGATGCAGGGTTAACGGTTAGCAATACGTCGTTGGTCGGGAGTGTCCACTACAAAAAACAGATGATGAACGGGTATTGGAAAGCCGGCGGAGCGGGGGTTTATGCTGACAAAGACAATATGAACTACAAGTGGTTGGAGCTTGATTATCGCATAGGAAACGACTTGTTGCACCCTGGTTTGATCATAGAGGCAGGGTTTAAAGGC
>DAOWNV010000340.1 GCA_030642405.1 Desulfosarcina sp. | reverse complement strand
TGCAGACATACAGGCGTCCAGCCCAACATAGGTGCGGTAAATCTCTTTTCGATTGATCGCTTTTGCAACGAGAGCACCGTGGGGGCCGGTCATGAATCTGCCGCTTTCCATAAACAATTTCGGGATGGTCCCGTTTCTCCGGCCAAAATCTTCAAATTCGGCAGTGATGGCTTTGGCCATGGTCGTGAGGTCTAATGGTAAGTCCGATGGATGGTAGGGAATCCCCATCCCGCCTCCGATATTCACGAAATCAAAAGCAATATCTAATTTAAGGGAAATTTGTTCAACCTGCTCCAGAAGCATAATTGTCGTCTGAACAATATAGGTGTAATCCCTCTCATTGGAGGCCAGCATCGTGTGTATTCCAAACCGAATAGCCCCGCGGTCTTTCGCTATTTGATACGCCTGAATCAACTGGTCGTGGCTCACCCCGTATTTTGCCTCGACAGGAGTTCCGATGATGGCATTGCCGGTCCTCCGTTTTCCGGGGTTGTAGCGAAAGCAGATCAACTCCGGCATGGAGGGAAGCTTGTCGATAAGCGAGATATCATCCAGGTTGATGATACATCCACCGTCAGCTAAAGCCGTTTCAAACTCTTTTCGGGTCGTGTTGTTGGACGTAAACATCAGATCATCGCTACTGCTTCCGATACTACGGCTTAAAAGAAGTTCCGCCTTTGAACTGCAGTCGAAACCAAATCCCATGTCCGCCATAATTGAAAGAATCGTAGGATTGGGCAGTGCTTTCACGGCAAAATATTCCTGGAAGCCTTGGATCCCGGAGCACATTTGTTTAAGTTGCTCTCCCGTTTCCCGGATGCCGGTTTCATCGTAAATATGAAAAGGGGTCCCGAAATGGGTGATGATGTCATCCAATCGGGGATATAGACGACTTTCGAAATCAATTGACATGGGCATGGAAACTCTCCTTAGGTCGCAAGGGCCTGCCGAATGCGTGACATGGCAGTGGTTACATTTTCCCTTGTGTTAAAGGCGCTGATCCGAATATAGCCTTCACCGCAGGTACCAAACCCGGCACCCGGTGTGCACACAACACCGGTTTTTTCCAAAAGCATGTCAAAAAAGGACCAGGAATCGGATTTTGTCGCAACCCAGATATACGGTGAATTTTCCCCCCCGATAAATGAATAGCCCATGCTGTTTATGGCATTGCGGATCAAATCAGCATTGGCCATATACCCATCCACCAGATCGGTGACTTGTTTTTTGCCGGCATCTGTGTAGATTGCTGCTGCCGATCGTTGGACCGGGTAGGACACGCCGTTGAATTTGGTGCTGTGACGCCTGTTCCAAAGGGAATGGACCGAGTGGGGGTCACCGGCAGCAGTATACGCTACCAACGATTTGGGAATTACCGTATAAGCGCATCTGGTTCCTGTAAACCCAGCAGTTTTCGAGAAACTTCTGAATTCGATGGCAACCTCCCGTGCACCCTCGATTTCGTAGATGGAGTGGGGAAGGGTGTCATCGCGAATAAACGCCTCATAAGCCGCATCGTAAAGAAGAATGGTTTTGTTTTTTTTGGCATAATCCACCCATGTTTTCAGTTGTTCCTTAGTGATGGTGGCGCCGGTGGGATTGTTCGGAAAACACAAATAGATCAGATCAATCGGATGGTCCGGCAGATCAGGGATGAAACCGTTTTGTGCATTGCCGTCCAAATAGACAATTTCCTCATACCGACCGTTTCGATAAGAGCCGGTCCGGCCTGCCATGACATTGGTGTCAAGATAGACGGGGTAGACCGGATCTGGAATCGCAATTCGGCAATTAAGGTCGAAGATTTCCTGAATATTGCCGGTGTCGCACTTGGCACCGTCGCTGACAAAGATCTCATCAGCGTTGATGTCCGCACCGTGCGCTTGAAAGTCGTTTTTTGCGATGGCTTGACGTAAGAATTCATATCCCTGCTCCGGGCCGTACCCCCGGAAACTACTATCGACGGCCATTTCGTCCACGGCTTCGTGAAAAGCACGAATACAGGCTTCGGGCAGCGCATGGGTGACATCGCCGATTCCCAGCCGGATAACGGACTTATCGGGGTTGCTTTCCTGGTATGCGGTGACCCGTTTGGCGATATCGGAAAATAGATAGGATGCTTTCAATTTCAGGTAGTTTTCGTTTATTTGAATCATCGTAGCCTCGTTTGCCAATTTCTATTTCAAGTTGATGGTTGACCGGTTCGGATCCTGGGGTTCTATGGGAATCCTAGCGGTTTCTTTAAAGGTGTTCATGACAACGGTGGTTTCCGTATAGGCCACACCTTTAAGTGGTGCTATTTTTTTTCTGATAAAGCGGCCTAATGCACGAGTGTCCGTTTCGCGAACTTTGAGCAGATAACCGTCATAGCCGGCAACATAGTGGATTTCCTGAACCTCAGGAAAAGCCATCAGTGTGTCAACCAGACTATTTTCCTCAGTCTCGCCGTTGGTCCTGATTTGAATGAATGCGACCTGGCTCTTCCCGAAACGTTCAGGGTTGAGGCGGACTTCATATCCGTCTATGAAGCCGGATCGTTCCAATTTACGGATTCTTTCAAGGACTGCGGAAGGTGCCATGCCCACCTGCCTGGCAACCTCAACATTAGGAATGCGGGCTTTGTCCTGAAGAATCTTTAGAATTTTTAAGCTGACATCGTCAATCATTCTATTTGCTCTGTTTTGCGACTATATATTTATAGATATTTATGATGTCAAGAATATAATTCTGTAAAATAGCTATTTATCAGAATTATTAAAGCGGGTGAT
>DAOWNV010000308.1 GCA_030642405.1 Desulfosarcina sp. | reverse complement strand
TAAACCTTTCCAATTAGCGAATACTCTTCTGCAGGAGTGGACTGCAGTCAAGTATCCGTATGTTTTTTTTAAGCGGATTGATTTTATTTTTGTGGCCACGTTGCATATGAATGAGTTTTCCTTTAAAGTAAGCATGGGGGTAAGCATGGGGTCAAAAATAAAACCTAAAAGGAGAAGAAAAATGCTAAAGACAAAAGTTACCAAAATGTTAGGGATCAAATTCCCAATCATTGGTGGGACAATGATGGGTATTTCAAAACCCGATTTTGTAGGAGCGATCTCAAACGCCGGTGGATTGGGAATTTTGGCTTCAGCGATGTATCATTCAAAAGAGGAGTTTGAGCATGCAGTCGATAGGATAAAGGAACTAACGGACAAACCATTTGCAATAAATATTAACTTGTTCCCTGCAATGCGGGAGATTGACAACAATATTTACATCGATGTGATGATCGAAAAAGGCGTAAAGATCGTTGAGACATCCGGCCACTCACTTCCGGAGGAATTGGCCAAACGGATCAAGGATAACAAAATGATCTGGATCCATAAATGCGTAGCAGCACGATACGCCTTAAAAGCTCAGAAGCTGGGAGCCGATATAGTAACTGTTGTGGGATATGAAAACGGCGGTGCAACCGGTAAACTCGATATCGGAACTATGGTACTTGTGCCGACGGTGGTTGATGCTTTAGATATTCCGGTCATCGGAGGCGGCGGAATATCGGACGGAAGAGGTTTAAGTGCCGTCCTCTCATTGGGTGCCGGCGCTGTTATCATAGGTTCCGCGCTGCTGGTGACGCAAGAGTGCCCGATTCACGAAAACTTGAAGCAGGCGTTAATAAAAGCAACCGAGCTCGATACTCGACTTGTAATGCGCTCCATCGGCGCAACCCATCGGGTCTGGGCGAACCCGGCCGCCGAAAAATGCGCAGAGGTTGAGGCTGCAGGGGGTGGGTTCGAAGAAGTTTTGGATATTGTAGCAGGGGAAAAATCCAAAAAGATGTATGAAGAGGGAGATATCGCAGCGGGCATCGTCTCCTGTGGTCAGGGAATCGGTCTGATCAATGAGATTCCTACCGTTAAGGATCTTTTTGATCGTATTGTCAGTCAGAGCCGGGAAGTCATCGGCAAGCTGGCTGCCAACTAATACTCGGGCTTCGCAGCGTGCTACGAAATTCTCATCGTTGCGCCTGCGAAGCCATATCATTAACCCAAGTTCACTTGTTGTAAAACGCTTCTTAGCTATCTTTCAGAGTTGATTTGCGTTTCTATTTTATTTTGATGTTTTCAAGGAAGTAAAGAATTTATAGCCCTTTGGGTGTAAAATACTTTCAAGATCGGTGATATTCGTCAAACCGACGTTTTTGGCGAATTGATCATCCACCAGTCCATCGATGTGGCTGTTTTCAAGCAGTCCGTGGTGTACCATCAGATCCGCCAAAACTTTCATTTCATCATGGCTTGGTATGAATTTGTCATATACTATCCTGTCTTGGGGCGTGGATAGAGCAAATTTCACCAGTTCTACGGGTTGATTCCAATACTTGGATGCTATGGCTGCGGCCTCCTCCGTATTGTTCCGGGCCCACAGGCCGCTTCTCACGGCAGCACAAACCAGCATTTTTGTTTCATCCGGGTTGTTATTGATAAAAGACTTCTTAACAATTAACAGATTGCAGATAAAATTTTCCCATATGTCCTCCACATGATGGACAAGGTCGGCATCCTTGCTTTTTAACGTCTGGGCGGCAAAGGGTTCACCGACAAAATAGGCATCTAAGGATCCTGCGGTAAGGGAGGCGGCCATATCAGGAGGGTTCATTTCAACGATGTTTACACGCCCATTAAGCTGTTTATTTTCGATGAGTTGAAGAAGAGCGATATTATGACCGGAATACTTCATCGGGACCGCAACCGTTTTTCCAGCTAGATCCTCTATACTTTTGATACCAAGACCTTTTCCTGCCACCAGGGTACTTTCATGGCGGTTGCCGATGTAAATAATCCGTATGTCTTCCCCCTGCTGTCTGAGTACAATGGAAAGCGGAGCAATGAGAAATGCTGCCTGAATATGGTCATTTCTGAATGATTCGACCATCTCTGCAAATGCAGCGAATTTGACTGCCCGAAAACGGACTGTTTCGGAACTTTTTGTCAAATGATCCAGAATCGGAGCAGACAGATTGGAAATGACCGGCATGTAGCCCATGGAAATTACTTTGCCGGCGGTTTCGGAACGATTGTAATAAAAATGAAGTCCGGAAATTGCCACCAACCACAGGATGCTGATCCATACAATTTTTTTGGAGGTGGACAGGTTTTTAAGGTTTCTATAAGCTTGTTTAAACGGCATAGGGCACACCCAACATAAAAAACAATTCGGACCGGAGCGTGTTCAAATCAGGGTTGCTTTCAAAGTTTCTCGGACGTGAGAAATCAATTTTCCGGTCAAATATGATGGTCGAAGGGCGTTCAGAAAAAATAACGATCCTGTCCCCCATAATCAGTGCATCGTCGATGTCATGTGTCACGACAAGGGTGGTTTTCTTGAAGTACTCATGCATGTTGACGACCTCTTCCCGCATTTTCATATGCGTTAAAAAATCGAGCCCGGTAAAAGGCTCATCCATGATCAGCATGCCTGGATTGATAACCAGAGCACGTGCCAGTTCCGCCCTTTTCTTCATACCCCCGGAGAGTTGATGGGGATAATGGTCTCCAAAGTCTTCCAACTCGACGATCTCAAGGTATTCTTTGATCCGGCTCTCTTTCCCTTCTTCCGCTGCCATATTCCTTAACCCCAAGCTCACATTTTCTTTAACCGTCATCCACGGTAACAACCCACCTTGTTGAAAAACAAAGATACAATTAGCATTGGGTTGAGTGACAGGTTCAGCATTGATGCTGACCCTTCCTTCCGTCGGCTTTTCGAAACCTGCGATAATGCGGAGCAGCGTGGTTTTCCCGCAGCCGGAAGGGCCGAGAAAGCAGGTCATATCACCATCTTCCAATTGAAGTTCGATATTTCTTAGGACATCGATTTTTCCGCCTTGAAGAACATCATGGTCTTGTGTGCTTCTGGGCATGTTCCGGTTATTAAGGTAATACTTGCCTATATTCTGAATATGGATATGTCCCATTTTACTGCGATCCTAATTGTGGTTTGAATCCCATTTTGCCGAATCAATGGTCCCGAGGCGCTTGATGACGATGTCCAATAAAAGGCCGATCACACCGATGACAATCATACCGGCCATGACATAGTCCATACGCAG
>DAOWNV010000153.1 GCA_030642405.1 Desulfosarcina sp. | reverse complement strand
AGACCTATGATGCGGATACCAAGGTGGGGTTTCCCAACACCGGATATTTTCTTCCGGTAATATATTCACTTTTTGGAATCAAGGTCGAAACCCTTGAAGATCTGCAGGAACCCCTGGAGATAGCACAAGGCCTTCTGCCCCAGCATATTAAGGGTAAAAACTGGCTTCCTTTCCTGGGTCCTCTTCTGGATGCAGGAATGGCAGGCATTATTTCCTATGAAATCATAGAGGCTTTGCGATATCTTAATGAGCCTGAATTCTATCTCCATGCCGAAGATCCTGATATCGAAGCGGGAAAACTCTGGACCGGCGCTGCAGACGATACAATCTTCAGGAAAAGAGGGGTCGAGTTCGTTGACGGCACGGCTCCGGGTTTTGCGGCTATCGTTGGCTCCGCCCCTGATCCGGAAACAGCCAAGATGATCATTGAAGATTACCAGCAACGCGGCCTTTACATGTTCCTGGCTGCCAACCATAACGGCACCACCTTGGTCGAGCAGCTCATTGAAGCCGGCGTGCAGGTGGGGTGGGGTACACGTATCGCTTGCTTCGGTCCTGACATCTCATCTGCTGTTTTCGCGCTGGGATTTGCCAATCGCGTAGCCATGGCATTCGGTGGTGTTGAGCCGGGCGACTACAGAAAGATGCTCATGTACAATAAGGAGAGGGTTTTTGCTTTTGTCAATGCCCTGGGCGATGTGGGTACCGAGTGGGGTGTTGCCGCTGCCGGTTGCGTAAACTGGGGTTTTCCAACCATCGCCGATACCGATATTACTCAGATCCTGCCTACAGGTATCTGTACATACGAGCATGTTGTAGCCCCGGTCGCCCATGATGAAATCTGTGCCAAGTCGGTTGAAGTCCGTGGCCTTAAAACGCTTGTTTCCGATGTTGATATTTCTTGTGCCTTCGGTCCCGCCTACGAAGGTGAACGTGTACGTGGTGCCGACCTGTACGCACAGTGCGGTGGTGGCAAGACCCAGTGTACCGAGCTGGTCAAGATGGCTGGGATGAACGAAATTGAAGACGCCAATGTGATAATTGACGGTCCCGATCTTGGCGCACTCAAGGAAGGCGATACCTTTCCCCTGGGCATCTTCGTTCAGGTGGCCGGCCGCGAAATGCAGCCTGATTTCGAACCCATCCTGGAACGCCAGATCCACCACTTGGTCAACTATATCCAGGGCGTGATGCATATCGGCCAAAGAGATATTTCATGGATCCGTGTGGGCAAGGCCGGCATGGAGAAGGGATTCACTCTTAAGGATATCGGTGTGGTCCTGCACGCCAAGTTTCACCAGGAGTTTGGGAATATCCTCGACAAGGTACAGGTGACCCTGATGACCCAAAAAGCCGATGTGGCTGAACTTACCAAAAAGGCCCGGGCCGAATACAAGACGCGCGATGAGCGGGTCGAGAATATGACTGACGAGGATGTGGAGATCTACTACTCCTGCACCCTGTGTCAGAGTTTTGCCCCCAACCACGTCTGTTCAGTCAGCCCTGAGAGGACCGGTTTGTGTGGCGCTTACAACTGGATGGACTGCAAAGCCTCTTACGAGATCAACCCAACCGGCCCCAACCAGCCCATTGAAAAGGGGGAATGTCTCGACCCTGTATTGGGTCAGTGGAAGGGTGTCAACGACTTCGTCTACAAGGCCTCCCGCGGGGCGGTCACACACTACAACTTCTACTCCATGGTGATCGATCCCATGACCACCTGCGGCTGCTGCGAGTGCATCGCCGCCATGCTGCCCTCCTGCAACGGCGTCATGACCGTGGGCCGAGACTACCCCGGTGAAACCCCCTGCGGCATGAAATTTACCACCTTGGCCGGTGTCATGGGCGGCGGTGCTTCTTCGCCGGGCTTCGTTGGCCACTCCAAGTTCAACATCACCCAAGGCAAGTTCATCAAGGGTGACGGTGGTCTGGCCCGTATGGTCTGGATGCCTAAAATCCTCAAAGAGGAGATCAAGGAGCGTCTGGAAAGATACGGCAAGGCAAATGGTATTGACAACTTTTATGACATGATCGCCGATGAAACCGTGGGCGTCACCGAAGAGGAAATTCTGCCCTTCCTCCAGGAAAAAGGCCATCCGGCCCTGTCCATGGATTCGCTGATTGGCTGATACACAAAACAGCGGGGCGGGCTTCAAAGCCTGCTCCGCTATAACTGACAACCGATTCCCCGGTTACGCCAGCCGGGCGAATTGCCCATACAAACAAGGAGAATAGTATGGCATTAACCGGTATTCAAATTTTCAAACTCCTGCCCAAGACCAACTGCAAGGAATGCGGGGTACCCACCTGCCTTGCTTTTGCCATGAACCTGGCATCCGGTAAGGCTGAATTGGACGCCTGCCCCTACGTCTCCGACGAAGCCCGGGCACAACTCTCTGCTGCGTCCGCACCACCCATCCGGCCTGTCGCTATCGGTGCCGGCGTGCGTAAGACCACTACCGGTGGTGAAACCGTTCAATACCGCCATGAGAAAACTTTTTTCAACCCTACCCTTCTGACTGCCCAGGTTGGATCCGACATTACTGCAGCTGACCTGGAAACCAAGCTGAAAGACTGGAACGCATTTCAGTTTGAACGTGTGGGATTGAATCTGCGTCCGGAGTTGGTAGCCGTAAAAGATGTCAACGGTGATGCTGCCGCCTTTGCAGCTGTTGCTAAACAAATTGCTGAAACGTCGGAATTCAACGTCATTCTGATGACCGAAGATGCTGACGTCATGAAGGCCGGTGTGGATGTCTGTGGTTTCAAGCGCCCGTTGCTTTACGGAGCGACCGAGGCGAATGCCGATGCCATGGGTGCCATTGCCAAAGAGAGCGATCTTCCCCTGGGCATAAAAGCCGATTCAATTGACGGTCTGCCTGCGCTATCAGACAAGCTGACCGGCATGGGGATCAAAGACCTGGTGTTGGATCCCGGATCACGTGAACCCAAACAGTCTAATGCCGACATGATTGCCATTCGCCGTTCGGCCCTGAAAGACAGCAACCGAACCATGGGCTTCCCCACCATAGTCTTTCCCTGCGAAATGGCCTCCAACGTGGATGTGGAAACCCTTTTGGGTGCCATGTATGTTGCCAAATACGGCGGTATCGTGGTGATGTCTGATTTTAATAGTGAGTCAGTCTTCCCGTTGCTTCTGGAACGCCTCAACATCTATACCGATCCGCAGCGTCCCATGACCGTTACCGAGGGTATCTACCCCATCAACAACCCTGATGAAAACTCTCGGGTACTGGTAACCACAAACTTTGCCTTGACATATTTTATCGTTTCAGGTGAAATTGAGGCCAGTAAGGAACCCACCTGGCTGCTCATCAAGGATTCTGAAGGACTCTCTGTTCTTACCGCTTGGGCCGCCGGAAAGTTCGCCGGCGATGATGTGGGGATGTTCGTCAAAAAAAGCGGTATAACCGACAAGGTTAAACACCAGGAGCTGGTCATTCCCGGCTATGCTGCCGCCATAGTTGGCGACGTGGAAGAGGAACTGCCCGGTTGGACCATTACCGTTGGTCCACGGGAGGCCGCACATATTCCAGGCTTCCTCAAAGCGTAACCGTTTACTGATCTAACGGTCGGGGCTGATTTTTAAACGCCCTGACCGTCGTTTCCTGGCCGGTACGCCGGCCACTATATTGGCAATAGCGTCATTCGTGGCCAGTACAATGGCCGGTGCATGATGCCGAGAAAAAGAAAGGAAGGATGTATGATACTTATCGGCGAAAGTTTGAATGTCATTTCCACGAAGATCGGCCGCGCTTTCAAGGAACGCGACCCCAAGCCTTTACAGGAAGAAGCCCTTTTTCAGAAAGAGAAAAGGATGGATTACATTGACATAAACCTGGGACCGGCCAAAAAAGACGGCCACGAATTGATGCCCTGGGTCGTCGAAGTTGTTCAGGATGTGGTTCCGGATCTGCCCCTGGCACTGGATACGTCCAATATCGATGCGATTGAAGCCGCGTTAAAAGTGATCAAGCAGGTTCCGGACGGAACACCGCATATCGTCAACTCCATCATGTGCCGACCGGAGCGCTATGAGCGCATGGTACCCATGACCGCTGAGTACAATGCCGATTTCGTCGCCCTGATGTGGGGCCCCGATGGCCTGCCCCGGGATGAAAACGAGCGTGCCGCCCTGTGTGTGGAACTGCTCTATTTTGCCAACGAAGCCGGTATCCCCAACGAAAAGATCTGGGTGGACGGCATTGTGACCCCGGTGAATATCCAACAACCCCAGGCCATCAGTCTTATGGAATTCCAAAAGATGGTTCCGGACATGGCACCTGGTGCAAAAAGTACCTGCGGCCTTTCCAATATTTCCAACGGACCACCAGAGCACCTGCGTCCCATTTTGAACCAGACCTACACGGTGATGCTTATGCAAAGCGGTATGGAATCGATCATCACCGATCCGCGCGACGAACAGCAAACTGCCATCTGCAAGGGCGAACGCCAGGATATCGTGGACCTTATATACGGAATGCTTGACGGTAACGAGCCTGACCGCAGCAGCCTGTCCAAGGAACTGCTGGACTACGCCAAGACCGTGGATGTCATTCTCGGCAAGACGCTTTACTCAGATAGCTGGTTGGAAGTCTAAGAACCTCACATAATACTTTAAGCGAAAAAGCCGTTGCCTTAAAGGCAGCGGCTTTTTTTTACAGCAATTATTCGCGATGTGTTCAAAATCTGATCTGCTTTTGTTCGGAAATTAAAGCCACCCGCTAAGTATTGGGGATGGTTAACTCTATTCAACCATTTTTTCATTTTTGGGCTTGTAGCCGTGAGGTTTGGAAAAGACCGGCGCAGTTAACCGCTGGTTTTTTCTTGAATAAAGTTTGGCGCATGTGGGACAATACTTGTGATGATCCTTAATGTCGGGATGTTCCTTGGCATGCTCCTGCTTCTCTACGTGCTGCAAAAACTTCGGTGTCGAAAACAGCCGTCCGCACATTTCACATCGCTCCAACGGGTGACGGCCAATCACTTCATCCCGGATCATAATGGTTCTCACATTGTTCTTATCCACCATTTGAATAGCGCCTGTGGGACAGATATTGGCGCAGGTGCCGCACCCGATGCAGGCCCCCTCGTCCCTGGGGGTCACATAATTAATGCCTTTCCGTTTCTCCATTTTCAACGCCTGCGCACCGATAACCTCCCGACACACCCGTATACACAGGCGGCAACGGATGCATCCGTCCGGAATCACCCCGGTGATTAGATTGAACTCCTCACCAATGGCAATGATCCGCTCTGACCGCGGAGCCATTTTTAGGAGATTACCGATGGCCAGGTTGCGCATTTTGTAAATCATGGCGCTTTCGGTGACCACTTCCATCCCGTCCTTGATTTTGATGGCACAAGAAAGCTTGGCCTTGGGAGGTTCGTTTGTATCCGTTACTTCCACAACGCAGAGTTTACAAGAGGCCGCCGGTGTCAGAGCGTGGTGAAAACACAGACTTGGGATTTTATATCCTTTATCAGTCAGTACCGTCAGCAATCGTACTCCTTCTTGGACTTCATGTTCCTGACCGTTTATCCTGATCTTCACCATGGAAATTCTCCAGATTATATTATGGGGATCTGTCGGGATCGGCAGAAAGTACTATTGTTCAAGCCTGCGCAGACAATCCTGGGGTATGCGATGGGTGCCCTTATCCACCAGGCTTACCTCGACCAGCGCATCCGGATCGTTGATCGCCGAATCCGGATCCGTAATTATGCCGTGCAGTCCAATAAATTCGTCCATGTAATCTTGCCAACTTTCATCGGTTGACTTTTGAAAAACTTCGACTTTATCACCTCTTCGAAACATGTTGCCCTCCATTGTTGCTGGTTAGCGTATCGGAATAATCTCCTCATTATGCTTCTTGGCGGACATTTTACGGGCACACGCCATACACACCGCCCTCCCATCCACAACCGTGGCGATTCCTTTCAACCTGCGGGTGATATAGTCATGGTATTTGGCAGGACCCAAGGCGGTACCGCACTGGGCGCAATACTCCAGCTTCAGGCGGTTCAACACAGTTCCGCACAGGGCAAGAATTCGTTCACCCCCCACATCGTTAATCGTCATGGCGTTGTTGGCACAATTTTCGGCGCAGGCACCACAGGTAATGCAGCGGTCAGCCGTATCTCTGAAATCAGTTTGAACCGTATGGTCAAAATCCAGGTAGCCCAGCTGAAGTGCATTAATCCCCATTTTGTCTCGACAGACATCCACACAGGCACCACAACGGCGGCACACGTCGCATCGCAGACAACGGCGGGCTTCTTCACGAACCTGATTTTCCGAGTACCCCAGCTCTACCTGTTGAAAGGTCACCCGTCTCCGGTTGTAGTTGAGCAGATTCATTTCCGGTCGTTTTAAGTTCATTTTTGTGCTGGCCGGCACATCCAGAAAATCGAGCCGGGCACGGCGTACCGGTACCGGCGGCATGCTTGGCTGCGGTATGCCTAATAGATAACGATCAATGGCCTGGGCGGCCCGTTTGCCGCCACCTATGGCCTCGACAACGGTTGCGGGGCCCGATACGGCATCACCGGCGGAGAAAACCCCTGGCGTTGCGGTCTCCATACAGGCACGGTTGACATCAATGGTATTACGCCGGGTCCACTTCAGTCCACTGAGGCTTTCCATACACTCATGGTCCACGCGCTGGCCGATGGCGG
Organism: Desulfosarcina sp.; assembly: GCA_030642405.1. Lineage (GTDB taxonomy): Bacteria > Desulfobacterota > Desulfobacteria > Desulfobacterales > Desulfosarcinaceae > Desulfosarcina. The sequence goes on along the minus strand of DAOWNV010000153.1, from coordinate 151 downwards.
GAATTACCGCATCGGTTTCAATGGTATATTCACTTCCCTCAATGGGTACCGGATATTTACGGTCGCTTCCCGGCTTGGACACCAGTTCGGCTCTCAAGCAGCGAAGGCCGGTAACGTGGCCATTTTCGCCGATGATTTCCACCGGAATTGT
>DAOWNV010000114.1 GCA_030642405.1 Desulfosarcina sp. | reverse complement strand
TGTTCAGGAGCTTCAAAAAGAGTTGATCCTCACCGTTCCGGGAAAAGGTTTTCTCTATCCGGGCTATTTCCGAATCGCCTTTTGTGTGGACGATGACACAATCATCAACGCACTCCCTGGATTCAGGCGGGTGATGGATCGGTACAAATAGCAACCGGCTAAGGACAACCGCATTATAAGGGATGAACGAAAAAACAAAATCGGTTACCATTGTAACCAGTTTGACATTTCTACCTGTTCAGATTAGGTTAACACCAATCTGAAACCATCAGTACAAGCACCAGGAGAACATGGATGAAAGAATCGCTGACCTATGCTGATGCCGGCGTTAATATCGACAAGGCGGACAATCTCATCAGCACAATCAAGCAAATCGCAAAAAAAACTCGAAGAACCGGTGTAATGGGTGAAATTGGTGGGTTTGGCGGACTATTCTCTTTAAATACGTCTCAAATAAATCGCCCGGTGCTGGTAAGCTCCACGGACGGCGTGGGCACAAAACTGAAAATAGCCTTTCTCATGGATTGCCATGATACGGTCGGCATCGATTTGGTGGCCATGTGCGTCAATGACATTGCCGTTCAGGGTGCACAACCCTTGTTTTTTTTGGATTACCTGGCAACTGGAAAGCTGGAAACTGTGACCGTTACCGACATCATCACAGGAATCGGTGATGGATGTATTCAGGCCAATTGTGCCCTCATCGGGGGTGAAACAGCTGAAATGCCGGGTTTTTACCGGAACAATGAATACGATCTGGCCGGTTTTGCCGTGGGTCTTGTTGACAATGATAAACTTATCGATGGCTCGGAAATCCGCCCCGGACACCAGCTTATCGGCATCGCCTCCAGCGGTCTACACAGCAATGGGTATTCCCTGGTAAGAAAAATCTGTTTTGATGTATTAAAGCTGCATGTAGACAGCCACATCCCGGAATTGGGCAAAGCCATCGGTGAAGAGCTGATCACCCCAACCCGAATCTATTCAGAAACGGTGCGGTCTCTCATCCGGGATTTACCGATCCAGGGACTTGCCCATATTACCGGTGGCGGCATAACGGACAATATCATCAGGGTTATCCCACAAGCCTGTGGTATAACAATAAAGATTGGCTCATGGGACGTGCCGCCGATCTTTCCGTTTTTACAGAAGGCGGGGAATGTGGAGACCAGCGAAATGATGCGGACCTTCAACAACGGTGTTGGCCTGGTGGCGGTTGTGCCCGAAAATAATACGCAGGAAGTGCTTAACCGCCTGACCGGCAGTGGAGAGACCGCCTGGGTCATCGGCGAAGTAACGCAACTTCCAAAAGATTCACCTTCTCGTGTCAAGTGGGTATAAAAAATGTTTAAAAAACTAACCAAGTCGTTCTTCCGCCTCTTTGAATGGATCGCAGAGGGGCAAAAAAAGCAGCCTGTCTGCAAGTCCTGAGTACCAGGTGGAAAACGCTCCAGTCTGGAGCGGACCAGGAAAAGCAAATAAGTTGATTGTATTGGGCATAGAATCCTCCTGTGACGAAACAGCGGCGGCCGTGGTGCGAGACGGACGTCAAGTGCTCTCTTCAGTCGTGGCATCCCAGGTTTCCATCCATCACCCTTTTGGTGGGGTGGTACCCGAATTGGCCTCTCGAAAACATATTGAGGCCATTGTACCGGTTGTTAACGCAGCCTTAGCCGAAGCAAAAATTCCAACGGACCAAATTGACGGCATAGCGGTCACCCAAGGTCCCGGTCTGATAGGATCCCTGCTTGTTGGCTTTTCCTTTGCAAAAGGATTTGCATATGGAAACAGCATCCCATGGATTGGTGTAGACCATCTGGAAGGTCATATCAATTCCGTTTTCCTGGAGGCAGATCCGCCTCCCTTTCCATTCGTGGCACTCCTGGTCTCCGGCGGACATACAAGCATCTACTACGTGACATCCCATGTCGATTATCATCTGATGGGACAAACCCGGGATGACGCAGCCGGTGAGGCCTACGACAAAGTATCCAAAATGTTGGGGTTAGGTTATCCCGGCGGTGTAGTAATCGATCGCATGGCGGCAGAAGGTGATCCCTCAAAAATTCACTTTTCCCGTCCGTTTCTCGACAAACAGCTCTTCGATTTTTCTTTCAGCGGTATAAAATCAGCGGTAAGCCGGTACATCCAAACCCATCCGGACACCTTTCGGGAAGATCAGGCCCACATCGCCGCCGGTTTTCAGGCGGCCGTCGTCGAGGTCCTGTCGCATAAAATCATCCATGCGGTCAAAAAGACAGGCTGCAGTCATCTGGCCGTCGTCGGCGGTGTTGCAGCCAACCGTGGACTCCGGTATGCAGTCTCTCGAAAAGCTTCCAAATTTGGTATGAAAGTCCATATTCCCGACATTGAGTTGTGTGGAGATAATGCCGCCATGATCGCTGCCGTTGGTTATCATAGATTGAAAGGTCATGAACATGCCGGTATGGACGATGATGTCTATTCGCGGGTAAAATTCAAGCCAACCCAAAAGGCTTTTCAAAGCTATGTACCCCTATAATGGAAAAGACCGTTGGAATGTGAAAACATGAGAATCAAGGACCGTATAAAAGATTTCTGTTACCGGCAGCTTTTTCCCCGGATCGGCCTGCTATCAGTCAAACTCATCTCCCGAACATACCGCTACCGGTTGGTGGACACCCGTTACGAAAAACAGATACTCGATACGCACGGTACCGTTATCTATGCCTCCTGGCATCAACGCTTTTTTCCAGGAATCACTTTTTTTTCCTCCCGCAAACCCATCGCCATAATGATCAGCCAAAGCCATGACGGTGAGATGATCGCCAAGGTGGTGGACATGCAGGGTTGGCAAGCGGTTCGCGGCTCCTCTTCCCGAGGCGGCAGGCAAGCGTTGCAAAAACTACGATCGCTGACACGAAAAGGATATCGTATCGGCCATATTGTCGATGGACCGCAAGGGCCCTTCGGGGTTATCAAACCCGGACTCATCACAATCGCCCAATTTTCCGGCGCGCCGATCTTACCCACAATCGCTTCATCGCAGCGGCACTGGACCTTTTCCAGTTGGGATCGATTCATGGTGCCGAAACCCTTTTCCAAAATAATCATCCGGTTCGCCCCTCCCATTCCCGTCCCTCGCCGATTGGATGCCCAAGCATTCGAAAACGTTCGTAAAGATGTGGAAAGACAGATGAACCAGCTCTACCTGGAAACCGACCAATGGTGGAAAGATCCGGAAATAATCAAGCGACATTTCTCATAGCGCACCTTTCAGCTCCGCAAAAAAAATTCCCCCTTTCCAAACCCAACCGAATTCTCAATCAAAATCACCCTAATCCTTAAGAAAACGGGGCAGGCGGACGATATTAGGTACGATACCGACCGTATTTGTCTGGTGACGAAATAGATAGGGAAATGATTGGAGGTTGCCCTTTGAGATTGACAAGCCCTATTGTTCGAGGAAGAGAGCTTCAGAATATGAGAAAAATACCCGGAAAAACAGGAAAACCAGTTACACTTCAGGCTTTGGAAATTAAATTGAAACAGGCCTTTCTTTCGACGACAGCGTTGCTGACGGCAGCTGTATTCATTGTTGCCGCCTTCACGCTTCACTCTGGTGCCCACAATGCATTTGGAGAAACCCGCCATCCGAAAAACCGTTTAGCAACTCCCTTGGAGAGTTCCTCCCCCTTCTACAACAAGGCCTTGATTTATCATCGAAACGACCGGTTGCCCGAAGCCGTTCGCCTTTATAAAAAAGTTCTTCGATTTGACCCCGGCCACGAAAAAGCGACGCTGAACTGTGCAGCCGCTCTCATTTTGTTGGGAAAATATCTCGAAGCACAACGTCTTCTCAAACAGTTGGAATCATCCCCTTCACGCCCTCGGGGTGTCCTGCTCAATCTGGCCATCGCAGCTACCGGCTTGGGTAAACCTGACCAGGCATTGGACTATCTGAACAAAGCCTTTTCAAATGAAGATGCATCACAATGGGAAATCAATTACCACCGAGCTGTTGCCTATGCTAAACTGGACCGGCTTCCCGAAGCCCTTACACTGTATCAGAAAGCTCTCGAAGATCGACCCGACGACGCTTTCGTACTGTTCAACCTTGCTGTGACTTGCGATACGATGGGGCTTTACCCCAAAGCGCTAACCCATTACAAGGCGATTCTTCAAACACCTTCGCCGGATATCAACACAAAAACCATTCATAAACGAATTCGGGTCATTGGGACCTATCTCAAAAATAACCAATATCCGACAAAAAGGCAGTAGCATGGCAAAACGCATCGGAGACATTCTTATCGACCTTGGGTTCATTGACCAGGATCAGTTGGAAATGGCTGTCACGGAGTCCCAAAAAACCGGTATCATGCTCGGTGATGTGCTCCTTCGGCTGGACTGGGTTACCCAGGAACAGCTTCAGATGAGCCTGGCCGTTCAAAGTGGTGCCAATGTTTTGGATACGGAAACCATCAAGATCGATCCAGGCATCATCGCTCAGATCCCCAAAGAGTTCGTAATTGCCCATGGTATGTTTCCGCTTCAAAAAGTGGACAACACCCTATGGGCTGCTACAAACAACCCGTTTGACGTTGTTGCGAAAGACAAGCTCGCCCGAATAACCAACTGCCGGGTGGAGACCTATATCGCATCCAAGGGTTGGCTGAACAAAGCCATCGAACTCTATTATAACACAGCCTTGGCCATTGATACGGATATCGAACGCATCACAAGATCTACGGTAGTCGACGATCAATTTGAAGAAAACCAGATCATCGTTTTGGGCAACCGGATTATGGAAAAAGGTTTGGTCCTTGGCGCCAGCGACATCCATGTGGTACCCGACGTCAATCTTACCCGGATCTACTACCGTATCGACGGGGTTCTTCAACAAAAATTTCTCTTTCCCATCCGCTTTCACAAAAGCCTGGTCACTCGGTTTAAACTCATGGCGGACATGGATATTTCCAACCCCAACATTCCCCACGATGGACGGATAAACTATTCAGGCGATATCGGTGACGTCGACGTCCGCGTATCCACCTTTCCCACACATCTGGGTGAGACTGTCGTCATGCGGCTTTTGGTCTATGCCAAAGTAGTGGGGGACATTCGACGGCTGGGCCTGGAAGAGGAGGATTACGAACTGTTTATGAATAATATCCGTCGGCCCTACGGCCTGATTGTCGCCACCGGCCCTACCGGATCAGGAAAAACAACAACCCTTTATTCTGCGCTGATGACGGTTAATAGCCCCAACATCAACGTCATGACCGTGGAAGACCCAATCGAATACATAATCCCGACGATTCGCCAAACCGCCGTCAACCCCAAGGCGGGCCTCACTTTCAGCAATGCGTTGCGATCAGCCATGCGCCAGGACCCGGACATTATCCTCGTTGGAGAAATCCGTGATACGGAAACAGCCGACCTGGCGGTGCGGGCCTCCATGACCGGCCATCTTGTTTTCTCCACCTTGCATACCAATGACGCTGCATCGGCAATAAACCGGCTGCTCGACCTTGGGGTGAACAAAGGGATTCTGGCTTCATCATTAAGTATGGTCATTGCCCAACGTTTGGTAAGAAAAATTTGCAGCAACTGCTGCGAGTTTGTCGCACCCGATGAAAGGCAGATTGAAGTTTTCAACCAACAAAGCATTTCCGTCCCGGAACAACTTGTTGTCCCGGTTGGCTGCGATTCCTGTTATCGGTCTGGATACAGTGGAAGAACAGGAATTTACGAAGTTATCCGCGTAGACAATGAGATCCAGGAATTGATCTTCAAAGGTGCTCTGCAAAACACGATTGAAGAGACAGCCGTCAAATCGGGTACGAATCTGATGCTCAAACAAGCCCTTAAAAAAGCAGCTGCGGGAACGACTTCTTTTGAAGAGGTCTACCGGGTGGTAGCCGATGCCTAATTTTAGCTACCAAGCCATTGACGGGGCCGGCAAACTGATCAAAGGCCACGCTGTAGCCACCAGTGACGGTGAGTTGGAAATGCGTTTGGCCGACAATGGAATCACCCTGGTGTCCGGAAAAGTGAAAACTGAAGGCTGGTTGAAAAAGAGTCTTCCCGGTGAACGGATTCGCCCTCGTGATGTTATCGAGTTCTACTATCGTTTGCACCAAACCCTCGACCTGGGGCTCCCCATGCTTTCCGCACTGGAAGAAAATGCCACCCAGCTTCCTTCCCGCCCCATGCGGCGGATCGTCGAGGAATTAAGGGTTTCCATTGAAAACGGGAATACATTTACCGCCTCCATGTCCCGATTCCCAAAGGTATTCGACCTCTTGGATATGGCCATCATCAACATGGGAGAGGAAACCGGCACCCTTCCAAAATGCCTGAAGGATCTATGCACCTTTTTAGAATGGAAGGATGAAATCCGCTCGACTGTCAAGCGGGCAGCCATCTATCCATCGTTTTTAATCATTGTTATTTTAGCAGTAATCGGTGTCTGGATTGGTTACGTATTGCCTCAGCTGGCCGACCTCCTTTTGCAGATGGGTGTTCAACTGCCCTTCATGACCCGATTCACCCTCATTTTGAGTCAGTTTTGCCGGCAGTGGTGGATGGGCATACTTCTTATCCCGATTTTGTCGGGCATCTCTTTGTTTTTGGTTCAGAGCACAAAAAGAGGCGGCATATTCATTCATCGATATCTTCTCAAGCTGCCCATTTTCGGCAAAATCATTTCAAATATTGCCATGACACGACTCAGCCAGAATTTTGCAACCATGTATCAGGCCGGAATGTCCATCAATGGCATTTTCGAAATACTTTCAAAAAACGTTCTGGGAAACCGATACCTGGAACTGCTTTTGAAAAACGCCTTCGATGCCGTTCAACAAGGGGAATCCATCTCCGACAGTTTCGAAAAAGCCGGCGGGTTTCCGCCGCTTTTGCTGGGAGCAGTGCGAAACGGAGAAACCACCGGCACCCTCGATGCAGCCTTTGAACGCCTGGGACAATACTATGACCGGGAGGCCAAGCGGACTGTCCAGACCATGATCACCGCCCTCGAACCCCTATCCATTTTTCTTCTGGGAGGAGTTTTCGGATTTATCATCCTATCAATTTTACTGCCGCTTTATGATGTAATAGGCCAGTTTTAGGGAGTGTAGGATGTTATAGGCCGGTTTTAGGGATTGACTGAAAGCACAAATGATCGACGATCACAATTATCCTGATTGGAACCGCCGGCGCAACTTGGGTCCGACGCCGGATTGTTGTTATCTCTAACCCATACAGTCAAAAGATAGCTTCCGGCGGCTGTTGGCATGCCACTGATTCTGATGTGGTCACTACCGGTCCATATGCCGCTGCTTTCAGCCAACAGGGATCCGTCGGTATCGAAACCTATCGTTGATGTATTCGTGTGATCGCGAAAGGTGAGGCCTGCCGGCGGTGTCCCGGTGGGGGTTTCAATGCACCAGATGTAATCGCCACCACTGCCAAAAGGCACGCCGCCTTCAACGTATACCACTGCCGAATATGGGTTGGCGACCCGGCCTGGAGGAAGTTCGTTGTTGAGCACAACCAATTGGGGCCCCCGGCAGCCGACCTGACTTCGCAGCTCGTTCAAGGTCGCCCACTGTACAATGTCGTCATAGGATTCCGGCCGGCTAAAATCAGTTGCATAGCCGTCCACGTTGCCCAATCCGTTGGAGTAGACATTAATCACTATGGGACTGGATACGGATAGGCTTCCCTCGGTCTGGTTATTGAAGTTCTCACCGCTGCTAAGAAGAAGGAAGGCGACATCGGCCACAGTCACAGGGCTGCTGCAGGCAGCATCCGGGCACTGATTCAAAGTGATTTGAGTGGTTCGTCGGGTACAAAGATCGCCGGAGTTTGGATTTCCATCGGCCAGATTGGCATCATAAATATATTGAACAGGGCGGGTCCAGGCATCGTTTCGTTTTTTGATGATTCCGGGAAACTGGGCGGCGGTGGGCAATACACCCCGGTTGGCCGTGGCATGGCCGACGACTCCCTGAAAACCGGCCTCGACGATTTCCGCAGACTCCATCCGCTTGGCCCGGATGGTCAAAGGTCCTACGATGGAGGTACCGAATCCCACCAGCACTCCGATGATGACCATTAC
>DAOWNV010000097.1 GCA_030642405.1 Desulfosarcina sp. | reverse complement strand
GCCATGTACGAGCAGCTCCTGGAACGGGTCCCCGAGGAGCGGCAGGTCAAGAACGCCCGGATTGGCCTGACCCACAACCTGGGCGGCATGCCGTCCTGGAACGTGTGTGCCGTTTCGTTAATCGGAAGGGATTAGAAGTAGTCCTATAAGTAAAACAGACCTCGTGACAACTTACCACGAGGTCTGTTTTATCAAACTGAAGAATCAAAACCAACGATTTGCGGAAGATTTACGGTAATAATCACAGCGACAAAAAATATTCGTGAAACTGATGATCTTCATTCAATTCAGGGTGGAATGTGGTCGCCATGACAGAACCTTTTTGAACAAATACCGGATCTTCTCCCAACACTGCGTGGACAACCACCTTGTTGTCAGTTACCTCAATTCTTGGAGCCCTGATGAAAACAGCCTGGAAATCGTGTCGACCAAATAACGGAATATCGATGAGATGCCGGCGGCTGTCGATCTGCCGTCCGTAAGCGTTTCGGGTAATTTTTATTGGAAGAGAGCCCAAGGTGCCCGGCTCCCCGTCCACAGTTTCTGCAAGGAGGATGGAACCGGCACAAACGCCCCAAACCGGCATTCCACCGGCAATACAATCTTTTAAGTGTGAAAGCATACCAAACTCTTTTAAAAATTTGCTCATTACAGTGCTTTCACCACCTGGGATGACCAGACAGTCGATCTCATCAAGTCCCTTATTATCGCGAACGATGGTGTGTGCAACTCCAAGGTGGTCGAAGTGAGGGATATGATCCAAAAAGGCCCCTTGTAAACCGAGCAGTCCTACCTTCATACCGATTGAATTCCTGTTTAATCTCTTTTCAAAATCCTACACGCCGCGTTCAGCCATTTTGACATCAAGTGCGCTGTTCTCCAACCCTATCATGGCACTTCCCAGGCCTTTTGAAATTTCAACGAGTTTGGCCGGATCCTGGTAGTGAATAACAGACTGCACTATGGCATGTGCCATTTTGGCAGGCGTTTCCGATTTAAAAATACCCGACCCCACAAAGACCCCGTCGGAGCCCATTGCCATCATCAACGCGGAGTCGGCCGGGGTGGCTATACCTCCTGCAGCAAAATTAACGACCGAAAGGCGGCCGAGATCTCGTGTCTCCTTGACCAAAAGTATAGGTACGCGCATCTCACCGGCCAATTGAGAAAGTTGATGTTCGTCCATACCCTTTAAGGCTTGAAGCTCCTCTGTAATTGCCCTGGAATGCGTTACGGCGTTGACTATGTTGCCGGTTCCGGCTTCTCCTTTGGTTCGAACCATGACCGCGCCTTCATCGATGCGGCGTAGTGCCTCACCCAGATTACGTGCACCACATACAAAGGGAACTTCAAACTGACTCTTGTCCACATGACGTGCTTCGTCGGCCGGGGTGAGTACTTCACTCTCGTCCACAAAATCAACACCCATGGCCTGCAGGATGCGGGCTTCCATGAAATGGCCGATGCGTACTTTGGCCATCACTGGAATGGTCACCGCATCCATAATGCTCTGGATCATGGCCGGATCACTCATGCGTGCCACCTGACCGTCGCTGCGAATATCGGATGGTACCCGCTCCAATGCCATCACCGCACATGCTCCGGCCTCCTCGGCAATCCTGGACTGTTCGACATTGGTAACGTCCATGATCACACCATTTTTAAACATTTCTGCAAAACCTTTGTTGAGTCGTTCTCTTGCCATGGTGAATTCCTTTCTTCCAAGTATCCGGATTAGGCTGATTATTCGTTCGATTTTCCTGTAGAACCAAACGGTTTTAATTGAATGACGGTTTACAGTGTGTCATTCATTATATTATAATAGTACAAATATTCAAATGTATGATATATGTCAAGCATGAAAACAAGACCATCAGGATACCAGGCCATTGCCGATACAATTCGGGAGCGAATCGTAGCCGGGGATTACACCCCTGGAGAAAAGATCCCCTCCATCCGAAAATTCGCAATCGATTTTAAATGCAATAAACTCACTGTACACCGCGCATTTGACACTTTGAAACAGGAGGGATTAATTGAAAACAGGGTTGGTAGCGGCACCTATATCCGTTTCCCTGAAAAAGTTTATAGACCCAAGGGAATTTTTGATTTTCATACGGATTACCTGGACGAGAGTCTCTTTCCCTATGAACAGGTTCAGGCGGTTTTCAATCAGTTGTTCAAAGATAAGCAGGCCAAAGCCCTGGCACCGACATCGGCTGAAGGCGATCCCGAGCTGATTGATGTATTGAGTCATTTTTACCACGTGCCTGCTGCACGCATGATAATCATCTCCGGTGCCCAGCAGGGTCTTGATCTGGTTGCGAAGGTATTCGGTACCAATATTTCCGAATCCATCCTTTTTGAAGACCCAACCTACCCCGGCGCCATCTCCCTTTTCAGGGCTCGACACTTTGTCATGATGGAAAACGACGGTCCGAACATAGAGCAGTTTCAACAAGAACTGAACAACAATTTCCGCCTTTTCTACGCCATGCCGACGGTGCACAACCCTACAGGTATTGCCTACAGTCAGGCTAAAAAAGAAGCCCTGGCAAAACTGGCCCGCAAACATGATTTCTACATCATCGAAGATGATTTTCTGTCTGACTTCAGGCAGAACACCGGTGCTCGTTTTGTCGATATCTGCCCGGAACAGACGATTCATATCAAATCGCTTTCCCAGACAACGGTGTCAGGAATTCGGTTAGGTTTTATTGTGGTGCCGAAAAACCTCTATGATAAGTTTCTATATGCAAAGTTTTCTTCTGATATAGCTTCGTTCGGTCTGATGCAACGCTGTATGCGGGAATTTATAAAACAGGGGCTCTATGGAAAGCACCTGGCTCGGATAAGAACCGAGATCAAACGACGTAAAAGCCGTTTATTTGAAATCCTACAGCACGCCCCCGATCTGAGCATTCTACCCCATCAGGCCGGATACAGCTTATGGATCAGGTGCAGCAGGGAAATAAACCTCCCCCAGGTTCCTTGGACCCCTGGGGAAGCGTTCTCTTTCTCATCGGAGGCGCGCTCCTGCTTTTGTCTCTCATTCATGCATATGAATGACGCAACTTTCCATCAGGGCCTCGACTATTTGCAGCGCTTGTTATGCTGAAATTGGCTACCGGCCTGAAACCGCCGGTAGTTTTGGTCATGAAACCGGATGTCATCAAAGAAGCGTGAGAAGAGATCATATGCTTATAAGCACCACGCAAAAAAGGGAGCAGGTCGTCTTCTGCTCCCTTTTATCGAACCGATGCCAATACTAATTAGCGTTTGGAGAACTGGAACCGTGCACGGGCACCCTTTTGTCCGTATTTCTTTCTTTCCTTTTCCCTGGGGTCCCGTTTGACGAAACCTGCCTTTTTAAGGACTGGGCGAAGGTCCTGATCAAAAAGGATCAAAGCCTTTGTAATACCGTGACGAACCGCACCAGCCTGACCTGAAATTCCGCCACCATGAACTTTTATCTTGATATCAAAAGTGTCAAGGTTGTTGGTCAGGGTCAGCGGCTGGCGGAGGATCGTTCTCGCCGTACTGACGGAAAAATATTCATCTGCAGGTCTGCCATTTACAGTGATGATACCTGTCCCCGGTTTGATCCAGGTTCTAGCGATCGCATTTTTTCGTTTGCCGGTAGCGTAATTCATTTTTTCTATTGCCATGGTATTCCTCAGGGTTCGACGTTATTCTATGATTCTATAGCTTATTAGAGTTGCATCGCCTCTGGCCGCTGCGCCTCATGGGGATGCTGATCACCTGTGTAAACCTTCAACTTTTTGAACAGTTTTCGCCCAAGACGATTTTTGGGCAACATTCCTTTAACTGCGAATCGGATCAGATCTTCCGGTCGTTTTTCCATCAGTTTATCTGCGGTAATGGTCTTAAGTCCTCCAATGTATCCACTATGGCGATAATAATTTTTCTTTTCCATTTTTTTACCGGTTAGAACAATTTTATCGGCATTGATGACCACTACGGAGTCACCCATATCTACATGGGGGGTAAAAAGAGGGTTGTGTTTGCCACGCAAAGTGGCTGCTACCTGGGAGGCCAATCTACCGAGAACTGCACCTTCGGCGTCGACAACCCACCATTTATCCTGATTGTCACTGTTCTTTGCACTATAGGTATATTTTTTCACCTTTTCAACTCCTGTTCGTTTCTTAGAAACCGTGATCATTAATAAATATGATAATTGGTGTCAAGTGAAAAATTCAAGAAAGCTATAGATAGTGTCTATCCGGAAATGAGAGATGTGGATCTTATGTCGGATAAATTGTATCTCTCATCCTCAGCACATATCCCAACCAGACATCATCTGAACGTATCTTTGAAGGTTGCCGTGAAAAGTCTAATATCTGAAGAAGCTGGTCCGCAAAAATCTTGTTCAGATCTTTTTGACTCCATAAAGTAAACACTCGGCCGTCATTCCCAGTGAATGTACCAATGCCCTCCTTCATGGTAATAAAAATAAAACCGCCGGAGAAAAGAGCCCGGCAAACTGAAGCAAGAACTTTTGGCAAATCTTCTTTTGGCAAATGAACCAAAGAACCAACAAAGCTCAGAGCATCAAACTGCAATTTTGAAAAATCATAAATTGAAAAATCACCCTCTATGACGATACATTGAGAAAACTCTCCGGCAAGTTGCACTAAACTTGGAGACTGTTCAAATCCAGTTGGTTTAAAACCATGCTGAGAGAACCAAAGCAAATCTCTCCCTGATCCACAACCAATATCCAGTATTGTCGCTAAAGGGGATAGAAATTTCACAAAAGGTTCAAGAAACGAAGCTGGGTCTGATGAAACCGTTGACTCAAAATATTTCTTATGATGGTTCTCATAAAAATCGTTCATTAAATACCGTCACCATTTCTATGTGGGCTCATTTTTCTTTTGTTTTATCTGGGTTGGCTACAGGCAGCTTACATCCTCTTCACCCAAAAAAGCAACGGCAACCCTACAGTTGATTTTGCCGATCATGTTTGCGGTGACAATAAAAACAATGTTGTTCATCAGCACAGTCATAGGGGTCTCCACAATTCCAATTGCGGTGATTGCATCAAGCCTTGATCCCGAACTTTTCTCGAAGCCATCCAAACCTCGCCTTTTTAGGAGTTCAAAAACATTGACATAAACAGGTCAGATATATTATTAAATTTTTTTTGACAAGATTCGATTCTTCAGTTTTCATAGGTAATACTCATCCGGAAATGGCTTCGATGGCAAAAAAGAAAAAAGGGCGAAAAGCACGCAAGCAGGCCAGCCAGAACCTGAAAAATATGTCTGTGCCGCAATTAATCCAAAAGGGGACATCGTTTTTATCGGCGGACAATTATCGCGATGCCATCAAAATTTTAAAAATCGCCAACCAAAAGCAGCCGGATAACCATCAATGCCTGGATCTGTTGTTTCGCGCCTATACATACCGGGAAAATCAGTTGCGTCAGAAAAAAATGCTAACAGAGGCCGACGCACTGCACCACCAGGTCCTGCAACATCTGCCCGATACAACAACACTGAAGGAAGCGGATCTGCTTTTGTGTCTTAAGTCGACCTCCATGAAAAATGCCGTAGTTCTGTACAGCAGATTTTTGGCCCACCACCCACCTGTTCTTGAAGCTGAGACGATACTGACGGACCTATTACTCACCTTTGCCGATTGGCAGGCTGCCACGCAACTTCCCGATATTGCCATGCTTAAACCTGATCTGCCGCTTCTTCAAAAAGCTGCCCGCCTGATGGACGATGCCCAATGGGAAGCGGCCCTGGAACAGCTGAAACCCGTCTCTCGGCGTTCGCCTTTGGCAGCGGTCAAGTTATTATGCCGAGCCATGGTCTGTTTCTATCAAAACGATGATCAGAGCATGCAGCGCGCACTCGCCATGATACCGGCATCCTTTGGTCTATCCTCTGTAATCGAACGGTTGCGAACCGACTCCCACCACCTGTCAGCCTTGTGGCAAGGCAGCTTTGTCACCGATGCGCAGACACATTTACTGTTAGATACTATCAAACAAAACGATTTTACCGGCACCGCCCGGATTATCAAACGCATGGCCCAGGCATTGTGTCCGCAAGATCCCTGCCCGGCCATCGAACAACTGCTTTTAATGCTGTGGCCCTTGGCTGCAAGCCAGTCCATCGATAGCTGCAGCCTTGCCGAACTGGCCGAATTGATGCTTCCCGGTGATCGGGGCAAAGCCATGGCGGCCAAATTTTATTTTCTCGGTTTCGATGACTACTTGGTGGACACCAACGATTATCTGGAATTGTTGGACAAAGAGTTCCCCGATCCTGCGGACAGCATCATGGCTGCATCCATGGTGCTGTCGGAATCGGTGGAACGGATCGTCAACCGTGGTCTGCAAGAGGAAGCCAAGGAATTGATGCCTGATGACCCCGCCAAGCAGTTGGGCGTTTTCTCGAATCATCCGGAATGCGTGCTTTTGGAGATTACCCTTAAGGCTCTTGAACTGGACCCACAAAACCTTCAGGCCCGTACTCTGTTGGCGCAATTGCCGCGCACTTCGCGTCCGGCCAAACAATTGGCGGAAACGGGGCTGCAGACGATGATGGACACCTTTCCGGATGATCCACAGCCCTGCCTGGCCCTGGCCAAACTCTATTCCGAAAAAAACGCCTTTCGTAAAGTAGAAACCTGCCTCAGGCAAGCCGAACTGCGGGCCCCCCATGATGAGCAAGTCAGGGAATTTCATGTTCTTGCCTTACTCCAATCTATCGATACCAATCTGAATCGCAAAAAATTCCATCTTGTTAAAGCGGACCTGGAAAAAGCCGAAAAGCGTTGCACCCGAAAAATACTGGCGCCCATGACAGCCCGCCGGATTTTGTTCGACCTGGAGCAGACCGGCCAGCTATCGGTTTTTGGCGGCAAGCTGCAAAACAGCAACGAGGACCGGATCAGGGCTATCATATCCGGTCACATCAGTGGTTTGTCCGATTCCGATATGCTTAAAGCATTGGGTATTTTAGAGATCAACCGCCGGCAGCGTCCCAAAGCCTGGAATAAAGTCAAGAGCAGCCTGTTGGAATCTATGTTCAAAAGCCATGCGAAAACCGTTAACCGTCTGCCGTCAAAAGTAATCCGCGACCTCTTGCTACAGGAGGTAGACAACATGGCGGTCACCTGCGAACGAACGGCATGGCTTGCGATCTTTCTAACCCGCTACAAAACGATTCTGAAACGGATTGACAACGAAGATATCCTGCCTCTACTGGAGATCCTGGTGGAGATCGGCAAGACCGAGCAATGTCTTCAAGAGATTCGGCGACGAATGAAAACCGCCTCCGAGCCGTTTCGTACGCTACTGGAATTTTTGCAGATGGTGGTACGATGTATTGTTGACGAGAGCCATGCTGATGCCGATGCCTTTGCCGCAATCATCGACCATGTCGACAAACAGCACCTGGAGATGTTCCGCACGACTGCCCTTCGGCTTTCCAAATCGGCCCGGGGCACCCTTAAGGACGCGCTTGTGAACTTTGACTTCAAGTTTCTCGAAAATACCTGCAACTGTCCCAGATGTACCGGTCGGTTAAATGAGGACTATGAGGATGACTTTAACTTTGACCTATTTGATATTTTTGATAAAAACATGGATGATCCCATCTACATGATGGTCGAGATGGTGGAATCGCTGATCGACATGGAAGGCCTACGCGGTGCCCGGGAAAGGGTAATCAAAAAACACCGTAAAAATCTCATGAACGACTATAAAACAAAAACCATGTTAAGGGATGTTGCCGAAATGCTGTCATTTAAAAGACGCGACGAACTATCACCCGAAGCGCGCATCTTGATTTTCGGATAGGAGGACGATTTTGCTGGCAGACTACATGATGCTCGGCTTGGAGCCGACAGCCACCGACGAACAGATCCGCCGGCGCTATCTGGCGCTGGTAAAAAACTATCCCCCGGAGCACGATCCGCAGCGTTTCCAGGATATAACCATGGCTTACGAACGAATTAAAAACCAACATGCCCGGATCATCAACCGGTTGTTCGGATACCGAACGGCCGGCGACGTCGAGGCATCTTTCGGCTATCTGGCGCGGGCCACGCAACCCAAGCGGCAACGTGCCGGCCTTCAAGCATTACTGAAATCCGCAACAAAATCATGGCCACACCAATAAAAAATGGATAAAATGCTAACTCATGCCCATTTATACCACTCCTGCCAAATCCAAAAATCCTTGGTGGGGGTTTTATGAAACCGTCGAAATTAATCCTTGCCATCCAAAAAAAATGGGGCTGGTTTTTCCAAAAAATGATCGCGCCTGCGCTCCGTCACACGGCCGGCCTGCTACTACGCTGGGGTGCCGCTACCTCCGATCCATCGGGCGAACCCGGCCAATGGAAACAAAAAGCTCTGGACGATTTTACCGTTTGGTTGTCAGCCCTTCCGGCTTCGAGTCCGGACAGTGAACCCGGCACCCAGGCGTGCGATCTATATACGCTGCTCGTTGAATTTACGGCCCTGCGCCAGGAGATTAAATTTCAGAACCGACAACAACGTACCACCCTTCGCACCCATGAAAACCTGTCGAGTCAATTGCAAACAATCGTGACCCAATTTGACGAACGTATTGCTCGCCTGGATCAGATCAACAGCGATACCTGGCGCCGTAATATCGAAGAGACCACGGCATTGCCCTTTTTGGATGTTCGCGATTCCCTTGTGCGGGGCATGGCGGCAGCTACGGCTATGGCTGGGACGCGCAGGTTTTGGCGCCGCCCTCCCAAAGGCGTTGATGCAGTGATGGAGGGCTATGCCATGGCGCTACGGCGCTTTGACGTATCCCTGAATCTCCTGAAAATCCAACCCATCGAAACCATCGGTAATCCATT
>DAOWNV010000176.1 GCA_030642405.1 Desulfosarcina sp. | reverse complement strand
GTCAAAATCTGCTCGAAAATCCTTGGATTACCGATTGCAGCTCGGCCTACCATAACACCGTAACAACCGGTTTCAGATATCATTCGCAAGGCATCTTCCGGTTTGGTGACGTCCCCGTTGCCTATCACCGGAATCCCCAGGGCCGACCTTACCTTATGAATGATCGACCAATCCGCCGTTCCCCTAAATCCCTGAGTCGCTGTTCTCGGGTGAACGGTAACGGCGTTGACACCGCAATCCTCTGCCATACGGGCAATCGCCAGTGCTTGTTCTCCGGATGGCTCCCAGCCGGTGCGGATTTTAATGGTCAAGGGGATGGTTACCGCCCGGCGAACCGACACAAGAATTTCCCGGGCCAAAGGAAGATCTTTCATCAAGGCGGAACCTGAATGGCTTTTTAGTATTTTTTTCACGGAACAGCCGAAATTGATGTCTAGGATATCCGCGCCCGAATCTTGTACAATACGGGCTGCATCGGCCATTATTTGAGGATTCGAACCGAAAATCTGCACGGATAACGGTTTCTCCTCTGGAGTGCTGTCAAGCAATTGAACTGTTTTTCCGGAACCGTAAACCAGGCCGTTGGAACTGATCATCTCCGAACAGACCAACCCGCATCCAGCCCGTTTGGCCAAAAGCCGCATGGGAAGGTTTGTGATACCAGCCAGCGGGGCCATCACCATAAAATTGTCAATTTCAACACTGCCGATTTTCACTACCCACTCCTCCCGTCGCAAGTGGGATTCGCGTAGCAGAACAAACAGTTATGATGACAAGGATGAAGCGAGTAGGAACCCACATCCACAGAAACCGTACATCCGCAACCGGCTGCTTTACGCTGACCGGTATCCTTACGTGTCGATACCCTTCCACCGTGAACCTCCATGATCCGCCTCCCGGAAATGCATTCGCCGGCGTGGATGGCGGATGTTGCGGGAAGGTGATCCAGCACCTCTTTTTCACAGCATAGAGCCAGATTAATACCCAAAGGAAAAAGCATTTGCTCCATTTCTAAGAGTACATTCACCCGCTCTTCCATTGACCGCTCTATAAATTTCAACCGATTACAAACCCTTCGCTCAATCTTACGATACGGGTCCATGAAGCTGGTCGTACAACTGTTTATCCCGTATTCACCGACCATTTTGGCAATGGTTTTTAAATCACCAAGATTGGATTCAACAACCCCGGGTTGACGACTGAAATAGCAGATAGGATCGAAGCGCCACTGGACCGATGCTGAACCGAATCTATCCACAAGGACCCGAAGCTGGCTCAACCGTTGATCTAAATCCGGTACTCCCGGTTCTAAAATCGGTGATCGAGAGTTCACTGTAAAGTTGAAAAGCAGCTGGTAACCCATGGTCTGAAGTTTTTCTCCGCATCGCGCTTTCAAAAACGGACCGAAGTTCTTGGACCAGAACACCATGGTTTGTACCCGCTCCGGGGTGACAATCACCTGCCTGAGCTGTCGGTTAAACGGGTTGACCACCTCGATTGTTCCACGGGATACGCGATCCATAAACCAGGGCATGTAAAAGGCGGGGATGTCCGTCCGTCTCGATATGGAAAAGACCTGTTTCACTTTTTGCGTTTATCAGTCAGGGAAATTACCGTAGCCGTTCCACTCTTTTTAACCAAGGTTTTTTCGAGAACCGTTTCTTCATGATCGTCCTCGTTTGTAGGTGTGTCCGGACAAATAATTTTCTCGAGGCGCATCAGCTTGCTATTCATGGTAAATTCGTCTCCCATGATATATCCGTCACGCAAAATCCAGGTGACCACCTGGAGCGGGACCTGAAGCATCAGCAGTTTCACATGGTACCAGTCCGGCTTGTTGTCCGGAAGGATCTGTTCAATCCGGGCAAAGCTCAAGGGTTGGTTCTCGAAATGGATTAAAACAATATCGTTTTCTTTGGCCATAGATTATGTCCTTTTACTAAATTGCGTTTTTACGGAGCCGTCTCCTGTATAAATTTACCAGAGAACCCTGTCAACAAAGGAACCTTAGGATTGTGAATGAAGTCTGCTCTTGACCGCTCTTTATAATGTTCATGTAAAACCATTGACCCTGCGACTTTACCTATATAATAGTAACCAAAGCGCTTAAGCAAAAAGCCTATGGTCAATTTTCCTGACATCTTAACCCTTAACTCGTAACTCAAAACCTGGAAACCCAATTTCCGGAAGGCCTGCCCATGAACCAATACCGCATCCACCCCATCGTAATGGGAACCAAGCAGTTCGACAAAGGTATGATGACCTACCAGCATGACTACGGCACTCCATTTACCATTCCCATCTATTGCTGGTACCTGGAAGGTGGAGACCGGAATATCATCGTGGATACAGGAGAAATGCATCCGGTACAATCCGAAGATCGGGAGCAGGCGATCGGTGGACGGATCTATACATTCGAAGAGGGATTGGCCAAGCATAATTTGACACCGGAAGAGATTGATGTGGTGATCCACACCCACCTTCATAACGATCATTGCGAAAACGATTATAAATGCACCAACGCACAATTTTTTATTCATCCTAAAGAGATGGCCCGCATCCATAATCCCCACCCCCTTGATTTTAGATATGTGGAAGACTACATTGAGGAGGTGGAGGAAAACGGACAAATCAAACTGGTGTCCGATGAACAGGTTATCGACGACGGAATTCGGGTAATGCACACGCCTGCCCACACGGAAGGTGGTTTGACGGTGGTGGTGGAGACCGCCGGTGGCACGGCAGCCATTAGTGGCTTTTGTGTGATCAATGACAATTTCTTCCCCCCCAAACAGATCCGGGCCATGGAAATGGAAGTTATTCCACCGGGAACCCATGTGAATGTCTACGACGCCTACGATATCATGATTAAAGTAAAAGAGATCGCCGATATACTGCTGCCTCTACATGAACCGGCCTTCGCCAATGGCAACCCCATTCCATGAATACCAATTCATTTCAACGTAGTGGAATTCATGTGCATCGGCGGGGGTATGGGAGCGGCTGCCCTGTTCGAGCTTTGCGAATAATATAGCATTTGCATCTTTGAACGTATTGTGATAGGCGTTATATTCATTCAAAAGGGTATCGTTTTCATGTACAATCAAGCAACCGCAGCTCACTATTTTAGTTTTTATTATAATCTCTGCCGAGGTGCGCCTGTGGTTAGCTGAAATTAGTTCCTTAAAAAGGAAAAAGCAAAAGCCGCAGGCAAAAGCCTGCGGCTTTTTTATTTGTTAGCCAAATAAAAAGAGAGGAAAACGGAAATGGAAAAAACCTACGACATTCGCATTAAAGGATTTGATCCACTCATTTCACCTTCACAGCTCAAGGATCTTAGTCCTGTCTCAAGTACCGCACACCGTACCGTTGTGGATGGACGCAAAGCCATCGAGGCGATATTGGCAAAATCGGATCCCCGAATGCTGGTAATTGCCGGGCCTTGTTCCATCCATGATCAAAACGCTGCTTTGGACTATGCAAACCGTTTGAAAGACCTTAGTGCGCAGGTAGCGGAAACCATGCTTCTTGTAATGCGGGTTTACTTTGAAAAACCTCGCACCAATGTGGGCTGGAAAGGCCTGATCAACGATCCCTGGCTCAATAACAGCTACGATATCAATGCCGGGTTACAAAATGCTCGGAATCTATTGCTTCAAATTACAGAAATGGGGCTGCCCACAGCAACTGAGATGCTTGACTCCATCACCCCCCAATATATTGCCGGGTTGGTTTGCTGGACCGCCATCGGTGCACGAACCACCGAGTCACAGACGCATCGGGAAATGGCAAGCGGGCTTTCCATGCCTGTTGGATTTAAAAACTGCACGGATGGCGACCTCTCCACAGCAATGAACGCCATTATCGCAGCTACCGCCCCCCAACATTTTTTAGGTATAGACGCACAGGGCCGAACCAGCATCGTCAAAACCACTGGAAACCCCCATACCCACATCGTGCTGCGTGGAGGTCACAGACCCAATTACGACACGGTCAGTATTGCCGAAGCACGCAACCTGCTGGCCTCAAAAGGGCTGACAGAGGCCATCGTGGTAGACTGCTCCCATGACAATTCGAGGAAAAACCACACAAATCAGGCAGCGGTATGGCAGGATGTGATCAATCAGCGGATAGATGGAAATGATTGCATTATCGGTATGATGCTGGAGAGCAATCTTGAAGAAGGGAATCAGAAAAACACCGGTAACCTGGAAACCATGAAGTACGGTGTTTCCATTACAGATGCCTGTGTCAATTGGGAAACCACTCAGCGATTGATCCTTTCCGCCCATGAACAATTGTCCCAGCGACAGAATTCGGGTGCGAACGGCCGGTACAAGGTTGTTTAGATTGTACGATGTTCGCAACTTGATCCATGCTCAGATATTCTTTACCAATCGGTTTGTGTCGGATTGATCCAGTTCGGATCGAAATGCTGAAAACATCTCTAAAAGCACCCCTTCTTCGGGAAAATGAGATATAAGGTGTTTACTGCTTCCCACATCTTCCAGCGCAGCAATGACGGTGCTTACTTTCAGATCACCAATATCCCTGGCCGGTTGCAAAGCTTTTTCATTTTTTGCGTTGGTGTCGACCCGAATTAAAATATTTGCTTTTACCAGAAGATTCGACAACTTGTCCACCAATATGGGTGAAAGCAACAGTTCGTCGGCAATTTCTTTTATGTTTTGCGCGGGACGGTTCTGATGAAACAGGCGAACCACATGGTGGCACACGGCCAGGGCAAGAAACTGTATCTGGCTAATGCTCATTTCCTCTCCTTCCCCGGTGTGTGCCGCATATTTGGAATTCTGAGAGGCGTGGGAAATCTCTGCACCGAAGAGAACGATGAACCAGCTGATCTGAAGCCACATCAGAAAAAGGGGAAGCGCTGTAAAGCTACCGTAAATCGCATTGTATTTGGCAACAAAAATTTGAAAATGAATGTAAGATGCCTGAACGATCTGGTAAGCGGAACCTGCCAACACACCGGCCAGCAGGGCCCCTTGAATACGAACCTTTGTGTTGGGCATAATGATGTAAATGAAAGTAAACAGCAGCCAGATCAGCGTGTACGGCAAAAACGTAAGCCCTGTGTAAATAACGGGGCCGAACATTTCTAGCAATTCATACCGGCTGGAAATGGCCGACACCTGGGAGGTGATAAAAACCGTAACACTGCTTGACATGATCATCAGTACAGGGCAGATGAGCATGATCGTCAGATAATCGCTCAGTTTGCGGATCAGGGTGCGAGAACGGACCCCCCAGATATAGTTAAACGCATTTTCGATGTTGCTAAGCAAGCGAATGACTGCCCAAAACAGGACAATAACGCCTATCCCTGCAATCATTCCGCCTTTTGTGTTATCCAGCATGTTTTGGGCAAAACCGATAACCTGCTCCACCACTTCCTGCTGGGCAGCAAAATCTTCAAGCAACTCTTGTTGAAGTCTGTGTTCGAATCCGAACCCTTTGGCGATCCCGAATGCCATGGCAGCCACCGGAACCAGCGACATCAGGGTATAAAAGGTCAATGCCGACGCACGCAACATGTTGAGGTGTCCGACAAACCCCTGAACGGAAAGAATCAGTGTACGAACCAGCCTGATCAGCAACCATTGTATTACCGGGCGCTCATCGCGTCGGGTCTGCCGGATCGTTTGATTGAAAAAATGAATAAACCGGTTCAATCCCATATCTGATAATTTCATGAAAACCTGTCGGTATTTGATGGGTGACAAAGTCAACCTTATTTGAAATACACCTATGGCACCATGCAAGGAGATCAGACACTATCGGGTGAGTTGTCTGTATTTGATTCTATGCGGCTGATCCGCAGTCACTCCCAACCGTTTCTTGCGGTCTTTTTCATAATCGGAATAGTTGCCTTCAAACCAGATCACCCGGCTATCTCCCTCAAAAGCCAGGATGTGTGTGGCAATACGATCCAAAAACCAGCGATCATGGCTGATGATGACTGCACATCCGCCGAAGTTTTCCAGGGCTTCTTCCAGCGCCCGCATGGTGTTCACATCCAAATCATTTGTGGGTTCGTCCAGCAGCAGCACGTTGGCCCCGGATTTGAGAATACGGGCCAAGTGAACCCGATTGCGTTCCCCCCCGGAAAGCATCCCAACTTTTTTCTGTTGATCCGATC
>DAOWNV010000091.1 GCA_030642405.1 Desulfosarcina sp. | reverse complement strand
TTGGATTCCATTACCGTACGGCGGGATGCCATACAAGTGGAAGTTGATGGCAAATCCACTCTTATCGGTTTTGTAGATAATGACTTATTAACGATTTTATCTCTTGGGAAAGAAAGCCGAGAAACACAATTGCAGCTGATAGCTGTTGGACGGCTTGTCGAACACCGCAATAGCGAGAACCTTAAGGCCGTTTCCAGGGCTTTTAAAATTCCTGTTTACGATACAGGAAAAATAACACTTCTAATTGACAAGTTGTTTGATGATCAGGGAAATTTTATTCGCCACCGCTTCGAACCGATGCTGGATGACCTGGCCAGATATGAAAATCATGCCTTTGAATTGCTGTGGTCGTATTTTAAAGCCATCCAGGGAAAAAGCAATCGTATTGCCTTTTTGAACTCGCTGCAGCACTTGATCAGCAGGATCAATCGACCAAAACACGCGCTCCGTTTTTTATTGGCTGATTTTTGCCGGGATCCCAACAAAGTGGAACCCTCGGATCGCAACGCCATCATGCTTTCCAACATCTTGCTCAGAACTTACAACAAAGAGCTTGATGTCGATATCGAAATGACGCCTGAAGAGGTCCTCAACATTCGAAATGGCTTGGACAAAGATGTGGTGCGCTATGCTCAGTTTCGGATCGATTCGGTTGAATACCGTTTTCCTGCCAAAGTTCATGCCATTCATGAGAAATTGATTGAAAGTTTAAATGCGACGGCATCCGATGAGCAGAAACCATCTATCCGAGACCTACTGTTTCTTGAACGCGAGATCTATATATTCCTCTCTCTTTTATCCGGTAATACAGCCCACCGTGTTCTGATTTCTGCATTGGCTGAATATGGGGATCCGAAAGCAGGTCTCTACAACCATCTGCGATCTGCCACGTATCTTCCTGTTTTTTTGCAGCATTTGAAAATTATCGGTCGGGGTGTGGGTCGAGTGGGAACAATCGATGATATTGAATTGCTCAAAAAGGTCACCGAGTATGGTTTCCAACTTTCTCAAATCGACGGTACCCCGGATAATCAACGAGCGGTAGCCCGTACCATGGAATGGATCGAGAATGTAATTCGGAGTATTTCAACGGGCAGGTAGCATTCCACATCAATTACAGGGGACCACCGTGAGCGACCAGTTGTCGGCAAAACGCCTTCTTTCCACACTTAATCAAAGTGGGTTAATTTCTTTCCAGCAGGCCAGAGAATTATACGAGAACCGAGCGGAACTGGTGAAGCGTCATCGGAAAGGTCGTCTTGAACAAAACGGCAATGACAACAACGGAGATCGGCATCGACCGTTTCATCTGATCGATGCCATTGTTTCTTTGAACTTGAAGCGCAAGGATGATCCATCCAAAACCCTGGATGAGGATACGATTTATAAAACCTTTGCAAAAGGTTGGAAATTCCCGTTTGTCAAGATTGATCCGTTAAAGCTGGATCTGAATATCGTTACAACAACCATTCCTATCTCCTTTGCGAAAAAACATCTGGTTCTGCCCATTGAAATAGATGAGGGGAAGCTTGTAGTTGCAACCCCCAATCCTTTCAACCTGGAAGTATTCGAAGACATCACCAGGGCTTGCCAGATGCAGGTAGATGCCGTGGTGAGTCCCCGATCGGACATCGTAAAACTCATCGAGGAGTTTTTTGGTTTTAAACGTTCCATCGCCGCCGCAGAAAACCAGTTTTCAGGGCCGTCCGTAGACTTGGGAAACCTCGAGCGGTTCACCAACCTCCACTCGGCCGATGAACTACCATCCAATGACCAGCATGTGGTCAACGCTGTCAACCACCTGTTTATCTACGCTTTCGATCAAAAAGCCAGTGATATTCATATCGAACCCAAACGTGAATCATGCTTGGTCAGAATGCGCATTGACGGCGTATTGCACACTGTTCATAAGTTGCCGAAAAATGTCCATTCGGCCATTGTCAGCCGAATTAAAAATCTTTCCGGACTGGATATGGCTGAAAAACGTCGACCCCAGGACGGACGTATAAAGACTGGAAAAAAGGACATAGAGGTTGAAATTCGTGTGTCCACGATACCGGTTGCCTTCGGTGAAAAGGTGGTCATGCGGGTGATGGATCCGGACATTTTATTTCAGGATTTAAAAAGCCTGGGATTTTCATCGACGGATATGGAGCAGTACAATAAGATTATTACTCACCCGCATGGTTTGGTTCTGGTCTGCGGACCGACCGGAAGTGGGAAATCCACCACGCTTTATTCAACGCTTCGTAAGATCAGTAACGAAGGTGTAAATGTAACCACCGTCGAAGATCCAATCGAAATGGTGCATGAAGATTTCAACCAGATAGCCGTAAGATCTAAAGTCGGCATTACTTTCGGCTCCATTATGAGGAATATTCTCAGACAGGATCCCGACATTATCATGGTCGGTGAGTTAAGAGACCTCGAGACTGCGGAAAATGCAATCCAGGCCGCTCTTACCGGTCATCTGGTGTTGTCTACCCTCCACACCAACGATGCACCGTCTTCAATTATCCGTATGATGGATTTGGGTATTCCACATTTTCTCCTTCAGGCAACGCTCAGAGGTATTCTTTCCCAACGGTTGGTTAGAACAATCTGCAACGCTTGCAAAGAGCCTATGAAGATGGAAGCAGCAGAACTCAGGGCCATGGGATTGGAAACAGGTAAATCGGGGCCGTTGTCTCTTTTCCACGGCAAGGGTTGCCAAAAATGCAGGGGGACCGGGTACCAGGGGCGAACCACCATTCATGAAGTATTGCCTTATACCGATGCCATCAAAGCATTGACATTGGCGGAAGTAGATCTGGTGACACTAAGAGAAAGAGCCAGGGCGGACGGTATGGGTTCACTGCGTGAGTGCGCCATCAGAAAACTTCTGGCGGGAATCACCACCTATCAGGAGGTGCTTCGTGTTACTTCCGCCGATAGTGTTGGGTAAGAAAAAATCGATTTGATTAGAAAATGCTGAAGATCGATCTATGAAAGCCCCCTTATAACAATCCTTACTTTACCGGTGTCCTGAATCGCTCCCCGGCAGAAACATGGTTCGTAGCTTGGGTAATTACGACGGTAGATGTGGTCTCTTCCGTATGCAATACAAGCAATGTCCCGAAATCCAATGGTGGAAGTGTCTTTATCGTGATCTCATCGTTTTCAATGGTGGTTTTCTTTTCTCTATAAATGCGATACTGCTGGCCGATTTCGATGTTGTCCGCAAGGCCTTTGTCGATAAAGGCAAGTGTGTAATCGCCTGCTAATGTGGAGTGATCCTCAGAAACAATAATCTGTCCGTCGATACCTGGGGTGCTTGGTCTGAGTTCAATTTTGGTATGTCTAGGACGAAAAGGCATTACATGATCGTTTACGCGGATGGATCTAAATGATTTCATGATTTTGGCAATGACCATGCCTTGTTCTTTTTTTATGACTTCAACGATACCTAAAATATAGTGCTGCGTTCCAATGGTTTCTATGGCATGGCGATCATCGGTGGGGGCCATCTGTTTGAATACCGTGTGCCGGCTTCCCGGAATGAGCGAACCTGCTGCTACATCGTCAGCAGGGCGGATGTAAACTGTATCTCCCTCGCTTATCAGCGTTTTTCGGCCTTGAACCTCAAAAATAGTCCCCAATGCATCAACAGCAGGTTTCCGAATAAAACCAACCCTGTCAATGGCGGTGAAGTTGAAGTAAGGCCCAGAGGCAGGTTTTTTAGTGGTTGGTTTGGATACAGATGGGGGTACAGGTGTGGGTACAGTGGAAGCCGGCGTTGCAACTGGTTCGGAGTTACCCTTTTTCGTTATAAGCTGCTCACCTGATTTTTTATAGAGTCTGATCCGTTCGCCGGGAAAAATCCAATGGGGGTTGGGGATCTGGTCATTTTCTTCCCACAATTCCGGCCACAGCCAAGGAGAGTCGTTAAAATGTTGCGAAAGATCCCATAGGGTGTCTCCTTTTTTAATGGTGTAGTAAAATCCGGTCTCGGTCTTCACCACATCGATCGTATCTGCTGCCGCCGATGGGAATACAAACAAAAAAGGAATGAGAAAAGATAGAAAAGAAAGAAAGGTGGAAGACACTCGGGTTTTCATCAGACACCTCATTTTTTGGTCATCCAGATTAAGGTTATGGTGTTTTTTGTGATTACTATTGCCTATATGATCGTTTGTTATCGGAAAAATCATCTTTTCGAAGAGTTAAGCATATGGAAAAAAGTGATCCCCAAGAACGTTGTACCCGTCATACAATTCCAATATCGGCAACTTTCAGAAAATGTTGAATAAATAAAAAGCCCTTGCGCGGATTTACCGTGCAAGGGCTTGACTAACGGGGAAATGATTGTAGGGGCTGGGTTTACATCATACCGCCCATACCACCCATACCGCCCATACCACCGCCCATACCACCGCCGGCACCTGCGCCGGCCATCGGGTCAGGAGCGTTATCGTCCGGTTTTTCGGCAATCATCGCTTCGGTGGTAATCATCAATGATGCCACACTACCGGCATTCTGAAGGGCAAAGCGAACCACCTTTGTGGGATCGATTACACCTGCGTCGATGAGATTTTCATATTTATTGGTTGCTGCGTTGTAACCAATAGCACCTTCTTCTTGCTTGACCTTGTCGATGACCACGCTTCCCTCGTAACCGGCATTTATGGCAATATGACGAAGAGGTTCTTCAATGGCGCGCATGACCACTTTAACACCGAGTTTCTGGTCGGCACTGAGTTTGATTTTTTCCAAGATGGGAATGGTCCGGACCAGTGCTACACCGCCGCCGGGAACGATGCCCTCTTCAACGGCTGCACGGGTTGCGTTAAGGGCGTCTTCGACACGGGCTTTTTTCTCTTTCATCTCTGTTTCGGTGGCCGCACCAACGTTGATTACAGCAACGCCGCCGATTAGTTTGGCCAGGCGTTCCTGCAATTTCTCACGATCATAGTCGGAAGAGGTCTCATCAATCTGAGCACGAATCTGTTTCACCCGACCCTCGAGTGCAGAGCGTGCACCTGCACCATCAATGATGGTAGTGTTGTCTTTGTCGATGGTGATACGTTTGGCTTTACCCAAATCGGAAAGGGCCAGGTTTTCCATTTTGATTCCGAGGTCTTCGGAAACAACCTGTCCACCGGTGAGAATGGCGATATCCTCGAGCATGGCTTTTCTGCGATCACCAAATCCGGGAGCCTTGACAGCCGCAACCTGCAATGTACCGCGCAGTTTATTTACGACCAGCGTTGCCAATGCTTCGCCATCAACGTCTTCAGCAATAATCATAAGGGGTTTGCCCATTTTGGCAACCTGCTCGAGCACCGGCAGGAGATCTTTCATGTTGCTGATTTTTTTCTCATTAATAAGGATAAACGGATCTTCCACAGAAGCAACCATTTTTTCCGGATCAGTTACGAAGTAGGGGGAAAGGTAGCCGCGATCGAACTGCATACCTTCAACAACGTCCAATGTGGTCTCCATCCCTTTAGCTTCTTCAACGGTAATAACGCCTTCTTTACCAACTTTGTTCATGGCCTCTGCGATGATATTACCGATGGTTTCATCATTATTCGCGGAAATGGTTCCAATCTGAGCAATTTCACGCTGATCTTTGGTGGGTTTGCTCATTTTGTGAAGCTCTTTGACGGCTACTTCAACAGCTTTGTCGATTCCGCGTTTAATGGACATGGGGTTGTTCCCTGCGGCAACCAGCTTTTGGCCTTCTTCATAAATGCCACGTGCGAGAATTGTGGCCGTGGTGGTTCCGTCACCAGCCATATCACTGGTTTTGCTGGCCACTTCTTTGACCATCTGTGCGCCCATGTTCTCAAACTTGTCTTCCAGCTCGATTTCCTTGGCAACGGTCACACCATCTTTGGTGACTGTGGGGCTGCCCCATGATTTATCGATAACAACGTTTCTGCCTTTGGGACCCAAAGTGACAACAACTGCATCGGCAAGCGTCTTTACGCCGTTGAGCATTGCTTCGCGGGCTTTCATGTCATACTTGATTACTTTACCAGCCATTTTTTATAACCTCCGTATTTAACTGTGAATATGGTCTAAAATAGTTGTTACTCAATGACGCCAAGCACGTCGTCTTCACGCATGATCAGGTATTCTTCGCCTTCAATCTTCACTTCTGTTCCAGAATATTTTCCGAACAGAATCCGGTCATCGACCTTGATGTCCAACGCAATACGGCTGCCGTCATCTGCCACTTTTCCGTTTCCAACGGATTTGACAACACCTTCAGCCGGTTTTTCTTTGGCAGTGTCAGGGATGATAATGCCACCTTTGGTTTTGGCTTCTTCTTCAACGCGCTGCACCAAAATACGGTCCTGCAATGGTCTAAGTTTCATTTTTACGCTTCTCCTTTTTCATTTAATTCGTTTGTTAATTGTCAAAAAAATGCCAAATTCGATCAATTATTTGAAAAGGGTTCGTTGTCGTACCCGTTTGCAACATGAGGTAATGTTTACGATATCTATTTTAAGGAAATGAAAGATGAAATAATTTAATCATGGGTTGTACTTTGTAAAGAGCAGACGCTTATTTTCTATGCGGGGGACGGCCTTTAATTCGATGACCGGCTTTTTTTCAAAGTAATATCGATAATCCATTCTTTGAAAATAGTGCTTAATCGTCACTCTTTGCTTCTTTTGACTCTTTGCCACTCGAACTGTTTTTCTCAGAACCGGATGAAGAATCTTTCGTGTTTTTATTTTTTTCAGAGGGCTTTGAAGAATTGGAGTAATCCGTCACGTACCAGCCGGTTCCTTTTAGATGAAAACTGCTTTGTGAAATCAGTTTATTTAGCTTACCCGAGCAGTGTCTGCACACCGTCAACGGGGGATCGGAGAATTTTTGGATCGCTTCTTCAATGTCTCCGCATTCGGCACACAGATACTCGTAAAGCGGCATGTTTAAATCTCCTCTAAAGTAGTACAAAAATTAAAAAAACCGAATGCATACCGTTTCAGATGGTCTAATATATGTCGTCTTTTTTACTTGTCAAGAACAGGAATGCGAAAATTAGGGGATGGTTTTCAGGCCGTCAAAAGGGGTTCGCCAAGACCTGTAAAAATCAAAGACCGCGTCTATACCATTGGCGTTAACGATGTTTAAGATTACATGGGTGATGCCATGAACTCGGCGTTCTTCATCAAGCTTTTCCGAATCGTTGGCATCGAAGTTCTGTTGGAAGCGGCTGAACCGAACGATGTGGACCAGTTCATGGGTGACAACGTAAAGAACGAAGGGAGAAAGAGACAGCTCCGGGCGGGCTTTAAGTATCTCCAGGATCGCGTGGTCCTGAATACAGATTTTATAAAAGTCGTAGGCACTGGATCCCAGAACCCCACCCCGTAGTTTTCCTTCATACCTGATAATTTGTGCAAAGGGGCCGTCGATAATTTCGTTGTCGGATAGGTCGATCAATGTTTTAACATCGTATTTGGGGTGCAGCCACTGACTTGCCGACATTTTATAATAATTGCTGACAAGCTCCTCCGCCAAAGCGACATCGTGATTGATAAAGGCGAGCTCATCTTTATTGAAAGTTGGGCGGTTGAGCATTTTTTGCATGAAATTGCTGTAGCATACCCTCTTTCGGGGATCAATGGCAAAAAACGATGGACAATATTAGGAAAATGATATAAAAGGATAAGTTTATCTAAATAGAAAAAATTGAACGGGGGGTGATCTGTTGGGCAGCGTAATTAAAAAACGAAGAAAAAAGATGCGTAAACATAAACATCGTAAGTTGCTGGCACGTACACGCCATCAGCGAAGAAAAGGCAAATAGGCCCCTATTTTAACGCCGAACATCGTTGTCCGATGTTCGGCGGTTTGTACATTGCGCATTTTTTGTAAAAATAGTCGGCGGGCTTTCTGATGTTTGCTATTGGTAGCCTTTCAAGTATTTAAAAAGCTCTGAATCCGTTGATAAGATAATAGAGCTGTTTTCAGAGAGCGCTGCTTCATATACTTCCAGTGTTTTTATAAAAGAGTAGAATTCCGGATCCAGTCCATAGGCCGCCGCATAAAGGAGCGTAGACTCAGCATCTGCCTTACCCTTGATTTCCTGTGCTGTGCGATAGGCTTCCGATTCGATGCGTTTCAATTCCCGCTCTTTTTCACCCAATATCTTCTGGGCTTCTCCTCGACCCTCTGATCTGAATTTTTGGGCAATCTGTTTCCTTTCTGCAATCATACGATCATAGACGGATTTTCTTACCTCTTCGACGTAATTGATCCGTTTGATTTTTACATCCACCAGCTCAATCCCAAATTGAGACAATTTTGGTTTTGCCTGATTCAAAATGCCGGTATCAATTTTATCCCTGCCGACGAATACCTGTGAAAACCGGATCGGTTTTTTTGCTTTGTCCCTTTTTGGGTCGCCGTCTCCAAGATCTTCAAAGGTATCCAGTTCCCGATTGCTGTTCCGAACAGCTTCGATAAGGCGGTTGGAGGTGATGAAGTTTCTCACGGTCGGATCGATGATTTCATCGAGTCGTTGCTGAGCCTGGTTGAGATACCCAACCGTTTTGAAAAAAGCTACCGGATCAACGATTTTCCAACGGGCAAACGTGTTGACCCAGATATACGTCTTGTCCCGTGTGGGTATTTGACCGGGATCGCCATCCCACTCCTGAAGGTTGTTGGGAAACACCAGTGCTTTTTCGATGACTGGAAGTTTGAAATGCAGTCCGGAAGCTTTCACTGTCCGGTTCACCTTGTCGAAGCGGGTTACCACCACCTGTTCGGTTTCATCCACTGTATACGAACAAATAAACAGGATCAAAACAAGTACACCGGTTAATGCGAGAATTAGTTTTGTTTTCATTTCAATTCACCACCTTGATTTCCAAGGTTTAAAAGAGGGAGAACGTTTTTTTGATCGGCATCAATAACGAACTTGTTCTTTATCGTTGGAAAAATCTTGTTCAATGCTTCCAGGTAGAGCCGACGTTTGGTCACGTCTTTGGCTTTGGCATATTCGCCGTACAGATCCTCGAACCTTGCGGCATCACCCTTGGCACGGTTAACACGGTCCAGTGAATACCCCTCGGCTGCTTTGATGGTCCGTTCCGCCTCTCCTTTCGCGGCGGGAATGGCCTTGTTGTA
>DAOWNV010000305.1 GCA_030642405.1 Desulfosarcina sp. | reverse complement strand
TATAGCAGTGCATCGATCAAATTCTTCAGCGCCGGATCTGCACGAACCGTCCCAGGGCTCGGCTGACGGATGAACGATCTATGTTCATCCGTTGGGCCACTTCGGCTACCGAAATCTTCAGCCTTTGCACAACCAAATAGCTTATCAGTTCATGTGCTTGACAGATCTCCTGTCTGCGAGAAGTGCTACACAATTCCGCCTTGTTGACTCCAAGATGGGAGAGGCTACGACACCATCACAACGTCAAGATCGATGCCGGAAGCTTTCAGTCTCATCCGCCTGGTCATAATCTTCGGCGGCATTTGCCAGGGTTTTCTCTACTTCTTTGGTAATTATTTTATGTTTGTCAACCGATTCAAAAAATGCTCCTTTCTTTCAATGGCTGTTAATCTGCGGACCAACATACGCATAGCCGAACCGTAAAAAACAATATGTGATACAATAAAGGACGGGAGCTTTTCCGCCCTTTTCTGATTTTCTGTTTTCAAAAAGAAGGGGATGGAGTCTACTCAATTACCAACGACAAGTAGGAGGGAATCACTTTAATATGAAGGTTGTCTACTAAAAAATGATTACAATAGTGGCGGGGCGATTGGTGATTATCATTACCTATTCAATGATCTTGTTTAATATTTATTCAAAGCTCTATCTGGTATTTGTTTTGAAAATAAGTTAGTTAGCGCTTACCTATTTTTTCGTATCAGATCGAGTTTAAAATGTTCCGCACTTTCTCAAGCTGAGATTTTTTTTCATTGCTCTGGCTAAGTGGACGAAGTTAGGATCAATGCAGATGTGTCTATCACACCAATCATCGTTTACGATCCTCACACACCGTTTTTACGGTGTCACTTAACGCCTGTCCCTCAAGTTGTTTACGCCATTTAGCGGCACCGACTGTTAAGAAATGATCGGTTTGCCAGTTCAACTTCCTGTTCAAGGATCAGTTTGATCTGCTCCTTGAGACTCCGTCTATTTTTCCTGGCCATGATCTGCAACCCGGTATAAATATTTTCAGGCACATTGCTAATGCAGATTGCTTTCATTTGGCCTTCTAAATGATAGTGTGCCATCCGGAATTTACGTTCGAACCAACCGATTTTTTGAAAATTTTAAGGAAAATGATAGTTTGACAATCAACCTTTCATCTTATATCTAAGCATCAGACTTTTAATACAAATTGAGAGGGATAGGAGTGTCATATATCTTGGTCAACTCTGTTATGATACACAAATGAGAACTTTTATGGATTCGTTCTTAAAAAAAACGAATCCATATCAACTCCTATCATCAAAGCAGCACCGTCTGAACTCGCACCGACCACATTCTGATCAAACGGCACACTCGGAAGCTTTTTTGCTGACTGTGCTGGTTCGCGACAACAGCATTCCGAACAGTGATGCTGCTCGCGTCGGCGGTGCGAACATTGACAACTGAGCCAGTCGGTCCTTCGTATTAACCATCAATCCCTGAACCTTTACCGGAAACCGCATGCTTATGGCCATTCCCGGGATTTCCCGATCAACAAACGATCATGCCGGCATGACCCTGATGCCCGTTGTGCTGATGTTTGTGATTGCCGGGGCTTTAATCGGTGCCGGGATTACTCTGGTGGGACCTGTGACCCGCCGAATCCAAACCAACACTACAAATAATTTGATAGACCGCGCATCCCGGTCCGTAATCGCCTGGAGCGTGGTCAACAACCGCCTACCCACAGCATCCGAATTCGTCGTTGCGGCCGGTGTTAGGGATGACGGATGGCATCATCGTCTGGTATACGTTTTTGATGGTAGTCTTACAGCGACTGCTTCGGGTGGTCTGTGCGGCCGGGAATCCACTGGAATTGTTGCCAATGGTGAAATTGATGTGGCTTTCTTCATCCTCAGCGGAAGTGAGGATTTTACCGTCGATACTACACCAGCAATATCGGGGGCCTATACCGGCAACGCTACCATTTCCGGCCTGGACTTGGCCGAGGTTGTCTCGCTGGCTGATTTGCACAACCGGGCCGGCTGCTTCGATCGCACTACCGGCAGGTTGACCATTCTTAACAACGAGCTTCCCGAGGGCTGCAGCAACGAATCCTATCGCGGTGACTTGTTCGCCCAAGGTGGTGTCCCCCCATACACCTGGACGGCTACCACATTGCCGACCTGGATGACCCTCACACAAATTGGAACAGCCTTTCATTGCAGCGGTGCACCCCCTGATCCCGGTGTATCCACTTTGGTGACTACGGTTACCGATTCCACTGGAACCACGGTGCAACGACGGTTTAACCTCACCGTGGCGTCCTGTACCACCGGACCTACCCCGGTACCCAAATGGAATTTTAACGAGGGGGCAAGTCCCACTGTTGGGGACAGCATCGGGCCCGGAATGAGTACAGCCAAAAAAAATGATGGAAAAATTAACAAAAATAGACAAGAACAGCGAGGGAAGAATGATGGAAAAATTAACAAAAATGGACAAGAACAGAGAGGGAAGAATGATGGAGCCCCCTCGCGTTCCTTGACCAGGTGATCATGTCCACACAAACGATCATTCCAACCTGCATCTAACCGGACAGCTGACGCTAATGGCCTGGGTGAAAGAGACTGCTATCGGTCAGTATGCCAAGATCATCTCCCGGCGTGCCGGCAATTATTTTTACTTTTTGGGGGTGGACAACGGCCGGCCATACGGCGGTATCGGCGACGGCAGCAGCTACACTGTAACCCGAAAATCCATCGCCATGATCCCGGACCAGTGGCATTTCGTTGCTTTTGTTTACGATGATGCGACGGATATCATCCAAATCTATTTCGATGGAACCTTAGATGAAACCGCCGTGGCGGTGAGTCTGCCTGTGGTTCCCGGTGTAGACTTGACCATTGGGGCTGATTATGAGGGCACCCGCAATTTTTGCACGGGTCTCATTGATAATGTGGCGATATACGACCAACCCCTCACAGTGGATCAGATCCGGAATAGTTATTGATCAGAACTTCCCACCAGCATCGTAAAAGGGCCACAAGATGGTATTGTCATAACTGCCTTCCCGATCAAAGGTCGGTACCCAAGCAACTTGTTGGAAAGCAGAAACGCAAGCAAATACCGTAGGGTCACTTTGATGCCTGCGCCAACCAATGAATGTTGAGTACCATCGTTTTCAGTATTCGCCTGCAATTTTTCCGGCATCCAGGATGGTGATGGAACCGTCGCCGTCGATGTCGCAGTTTGGGCAGTTTTCAGCCGGCCGGCGGAGGTGCTGCCGGATTATTGCGATATCATCGCGGTCCGTGTCGCCGTCGTCGTCGAGATCTGATATGGCCTGATTCATCAGGGTCACATCATCGT
>DAOWNV010000350.1 GCA_030642405.1 Desulfosarcina sp. | reverse complement strand
CCTGGGGAAAATGATCGGCAGCCTTCCCCAACTGAGCCGATGGGCGGAAACCACAGGAGGAATCGTCTTGATTGCCATTGGTGTGAACATTTTAAGGGAACACGGGGCGCTGGCTTTCTATTTCTAAGGCTTGGGGACCACCTAAATAACAGGACGAGCTCTATCTGCGGCAAAACGCCAACCGTTTTCCGGTGGGTTGCGAATCAATCATACCGTTTGAATAGGCCTGGTGGCCATTAACAAAGGTTGCAATGATGTCCGATCTGAACGTCCGGCCGGCGAAAGGGGTCCACCCACAACGGGAATAAATAGGCTGGTCGTCTACCACGATTGACTGTTTCATATCCACCAACACCAAATCAGCCCAGTATCCTTCACGAAGATATCCCCGCTCCTTTACATCAAACAGGCGGGCCGGTGCATGGGCTACTTTTTCAACTACCTGTTCCAATGTAAAAAAACCGTCATGAACGTACTCCAAAAGGCTGACCAAGGCATGCTGAACCAGTGGCAGTCCGGATGGTGCCTTCAAATATGGTTGCTGTTTCTCTTCCCAGGTATGTGGGGCATGGTCCGTCCCCACTACGTCAATCCTGCCGTCTTTAAGCGCAGCCAGCAGCTCACGGCGATCATCTTCCCTTTTAATCGCCGGATTGCATTTGATCAGCGTATCTTTTTCACGGTAATCCACATCGGAAAAAAAGAGGTGATGGACACATACTTCAGCCGTAATTTGCTTTTCCTCCAAGGGTAATGACTGAAATAAATCCAACTCTTTTGCAGTACTAAGGTGAAGAATATGAAGGCGTGTGTTGCATCGTCCGGCCAGTTCCACGGCCAGGGCAGATGACCGATAGCATGCTTTTTCACTGCGGATGACAGGATGAAGATCCATGGGAATATCGTCACCATAAATCTTCTGATATCTTCGGGTGTTCGCGTCAATGGTCGGGCTGTCCTCACAATGTGTGGCCACAATAACCGGGCTATGGCTGAAAATCTGTTCCAGAGAAACAGGATCATCCACAAGCATGTTTCCCGTCGATGCCCCCATGAAAACTTTTACACCGCAGGCCTGTTTTGGATCCAGACGTTTGACAACCTCGATATTGTCGTTGGCGCCTCCCAGATAAAAGCTGTAATTGGCGAAGGAGGTCCGGCCGGCGATGTGGTGTTTCTCCTCCAACCGTTTGATGGTAGTTGTGGGTGGCGATGTGTTGGGCATTTCCATAAAGCTGGTTATTCCACCGCATACCGCCGCACGGGATTCGGAACCGATATCGCCCTTGTGCGTCAGCCCAGGCTCACGAAAATGAACGTGATCGTCTATCATTCCCGGGAAAAGGATCCGTCCGTCGGCATCAATAACCCGATCAACCTTTTCTGCGGATAGATTTTTTCCAATCGCATCTATTCGACCGCCACGAATCCGCACATCCTGAATCACCGAGAGTCCTTCATTAACGGTCAGGGCATTCACAATCATAAAAGTTGTCATAAACTCTCCGTATACTTACTTTAGGGCTTCGTAAAAAGACCGATATTTACGTTACGCTCTATCCTGCTTCACTGGATGAAACGGATTGAATGAGGCAATTTTTCCGGTTTCGCTGGTGAAAGTTCACCTTGTTCAGCTACAAAACGGATACTGAACTGTGCGACAGGTTAAAGATGTGGACTCGTTCATGTCCAAATGGTAAAAAAATAACATATGCGTATCATAAATACTTCATCCCTAAGCTAACAGCTTGGGTTAGCGGAATACAAAAAAAATGTTTGGTTTTTTAAAATTCAAACCCAGGCTTCCGAAAATAGATAGTTTCCCCATGGAATCTTACTCCACCGAATTTTCCATGGAGCGTCTGGTTGTAGGGGTAGACAATATCCGGTACGATGTCCGATTGAGCCCTGCTTTTTGTAGTACAACAGCGAAACTGGCCACTCTTCTGATCGAACAGGAAACCGGTATCTGGACCGGAGACGAAAACAAACAACTGGCGGACTTGACAAGGGAACAGGAGATCTACCGCCAGCTCTATAGCGAGGTCATGAGCGATGCCATTGACAAAGCCAGGACAGCCAAAGAAATTCAAGTCGATTTTCTCGCCCAAATCGCCATCCTCAGCATGGTGCATGAAAAAATACGCAGGCAGTATAACAACATGATCGTGTATTGCAAAAATGCTATCCAAAGATCCGACCTTACCCGCGATGAAGACCACAAAACACCGCTTCGGCTTAAGGAAAACCTGGCGTATGTTCTTCAAATCCGCGAAACGGTACAACAGAAAGTGGGCCTGGCTCTTTGCGGATATTTTAGAGAAATTAGAAAAACCGAAATTCGGGAAATGCGTGAAGCAGTGTTTGGTCATGACATCCTATTTCTATTGGACTTGCTTAGCAATCCCATTGTCCACAGGGACAACCCGTCCAACGACCACTTCATGATTGAGGAGTACGACCTCTGTCTGGGACGACGCGTTGAGGATCCGGACCGTTATGAAATG
>DAOWNV010000321.1 GCA_030642405.1 Desulfosarcina sp. | reverse complement strand
GTGAACCACCATTTCCTGCATACCTACAGCAGACAATATGCACGATGACATCCGCGATGCAAAATGCCGTCCCGGCATAGTAATCACCGGAACACCGGACCATAAGGCATCACTGGTAGTGGCCGCACCATTTACAGCTAATGTATCAAGGGCAAGATCCGCATGCTGGAGACGCCGTAAATGCCTCTCCTTGGATATTTTTTCTGCAAAAACGATGCGATCCCGGCCGACGCCATGTGATCGGGCCTCCCGCACCAGGTTTTCCATAGTTCTACCGTTGCCCTTGAGCAGCCACAACACACTGTTGGCAGTGCGCTTGAGCAGGTGCATCCAGATCCCGAATAGTTCCTTTGTTATCTTGTAGTGGGTAGAGAAACAGCAGAAGACGAAAGCCTCGGCTGGAAGCCGCATTTCCGTTCGGGTTATGACTTCGGTGGACATTCGTTGATCCCGGTCATTAACCTGATAACAGTCCGGTAGATAAACCAAGGACTCCGTATAATGCGAGGCGTGGCGCTCTGGTGTAACAATGGAATGGGTCAGCAGATAGTCGAAAAAACGAGCTCCCGTAGTACCCGCCATCCCCAACCATCGAACCTGAATGGGAGCCGGCCGAAACGCTGGAATCTGTATTCGATTCCCCTTCATATAACCCACCATATCTATGAGGATATCCACACCGTCATCGGCTATTCTCTTGGCTGCTGCAAGATGGTCCATATCCCTAATATCGATGAATCCGTCACATGTGCGTCTGATTCGCTTTCGATAACTGCTTTGATCGTCCTCGCCGTAAGAATAGCAGTGAACCTGGAATCGCTCCCGGTCATGACACGCAAAAATACCGGCAGTAAGATGGGCGGTAGGATGATTTTTAAAATTGTTGGATAGATACCCGATGGTTATGCATCTCTTTTTTGTGCGCCATCCATTACCTACAGACCGGGTGTCGCATCCGTCCCGTTCAAAAGGCGGGCAACGGGTTTCGATCTCCGCACTCCAGGAGCGAGCCAGTGCATGGTTCAAATGAAGGTCGTCGGTTCGGGCCAAATTAAGAAAGGGCATTTCCATCGGGGTCTTTCCGGCTTCGAGCGCCGACCGAGTCATCCGGTCCAATTTTTTACTATAGCTGGTCAACGGTTGCCAGTCACAAGATTGCATCAGATAGTGAACGATATGACTGTATGCTTTCTCATGACCGGGGTCGATCCGAATCGCCCGGAGGTAGCATCGATAGGCCTTTTGGTGGCGCCCCATCTCCCGGTTTGCGATGCCCATATTCAGGTAGGATTCGGGTCTGCCGGGATCATATTTGATGGATTTTTCATAGCAGGACAACGCCTCGGTATATTGGCCCATGGCCATATAGGTATTACCCAGGTTATGGTATCCGCTCCCATTATGGAAGCCCAGATCCACCGACCTGGTAAAACAGGACAGTGCTTGTGTGAAGTGTCCCTGCGTCAGCAGGGCCGTCCCCAACCCGTTGTGTGCGATAGCCGAGTCCGGCTCTCCGGACAATGCTTTTTGATAGTGGTCGATCGCCGCCTGGATGGTTCCCATTTCCATGTAAAGATTGGCTATATTGTTGTGATACTCCCACTGATCAGGAGCCAGGGAAAGGGCTCTCTGGTAGGATCGGACGGCTCCTTCCTGTCGTCCCGTTTCCTTCAAAGCATGTGCCAGGTTATTGTAGGCTGGCGCGTACGTGGCATCCAGGGCGAAGATTTTTTGACAACAAGCCATTGCAGCTTCAAACGCCCCCGTCTCATTCAGGGCAGCGGCCAAATTATTCCAGGCATCCACATAGCAAGGATCATGATGCACCGCCTTTCGATAGCAGGAGATGGCCCCTTCTCTTCTCCCGGCCGTGTGATGGATCGTTCCCAGGTTATACCATGCTTCGGCATACCCATCATCCAGACAAAGGGCTTGCCGGTAGCAGTTTTCAGCCTCCGTTATCTCCCCTTCGGCCCTGGCAACAGCCCCCATGTTGTTATGGTAGGTGGGATTGAAAGGATTATGACCGATTGCACGTGAGATTCGTTCCCTGGCCCGTTTCAGATCACCACGCTGGTGGGCAATGAGACCGCTCAAATGCAAGGCATCCGGGTTATGTGGAAACCGGGATAAAATTTTCGCATAGATAAGATGAGCTGTGTCAAGACGGCCGGATTGATGATGGAACACGGCCTCTCTCAATTCATGGGACAAGTTCATTCGCCCCCTATAGCGTTTAAAAAATGTTTTCAATCACCCTGGCCTGGCGACGATGATAAAATTTTCGAATCGATCCGATTTTTCCCTATCGACCAAAGAGATATGTCCGGATGACAAACAACCGTATAATGTCAATGATGGAAAGTGGATCGAAGCAGGTTGATCATGTCATCGGCCGTATGAGCCCAGGTTCGATTTCCGATCACCCACGTTCTTCCCTCCCTGCCGACACTCTCGCGCATGCTTTCGTGTTTGAGATAGAGTTTCGCCTTCTTGTCGAAATCTACGAAGTCGGAAAATGATGCAAGATGCCGTCCCTCCTCCAGTACCAGGCACTCATTCATCTTGGGAATTGTCTTTCTTTCATCGCCATTCACATGATTAGATGGCGGCATAGTCCGCCCATAGCAGGGGCTGCGATGCGGGTGCAATCAACAGGACGGGATGACAATCGGTGCAAGAGGCCGCCGATGGCAATATCGGGTCCACATCTCATCGTAGGCAGCCTCGATGTATCGCACCGTTTGTCGGGTATGGAAAATCGGGGCCGTCGAACGGTTTTCCCGGACCATGTTTCGCAATTTTTGTAACCGTTGCCCATTGCTTCCCAACGAAACAGCCAGGTCCACATAGGCATCCAAACCATTGACGACCAGCTCCGACAAACCCGCTGCGGTGAGAATGCTGGCAGACACCCGCGAGGCGAAATGGTTCCCGATCAGTGCAACCACCGGCAATCCAGCCCACAATGCATCAGTTGTCGTCGTGTGCCCTCCATAGATTCTCGTATCCAACCCCAAGTCGGCCAGTTGCAACCTCGCC
>DAOWNV010000211.1 GCA_030642405.1 Desulfosarcina sp. | reverse complement strand
TATCTTTGTAATGGTATCCTCGAAGGTAATCAAGAAGTGAATGTTTCATTCTACGCTTGACTTTCAAATATAGATCTGGTTAACCAATATTTCCTTTAAGGTTAACCAAATGAAGCCAAAAGAAAAAATATTCCAGGTATTGAATAAGTCCGATGATGTGGTCTCCGGGGAAACCATGAGTGCCGAGCTGGGTGTCAGCCGGGTTTCCATTTGGAAACATATCAAGGGGATGGTAGCGTCCGGTATTCCCATTGTTTCAACACCCAAAGGTTACCGTCTGAACCGTGATCCTGACCGCCTGATGCCTCTGGAATTTGGTTCCAGGCGGGATCGCATCCACTATTTTCAAGAAACCACGTCCACGATGGATGAAGCCGCGGCCTTGGCCCGCAAGGGGTGCCCTGAATTCACAGTGGTTGTAGCTCAGCGTCAAACCCGTGGTCGGGGTAGGATGATGCGAACCTGGTTGTCGGCTGATGGGGGACTATATTTCAATGTCGTTCTTCGGCCGGAAATCCCGATTGTGTTAGCCGGCTTGGTCAATATGGCGGCCGCCATCGACATGGCTCATCTTCTAGAATCCTCATACAAAATAGAGGCCCGCCTAAAGTGGCCCAATGATCTCCTTGTGAATGGTAAAAAAATTTGCGGTGTGCTGTCGCAGGCGGAAATTGAAGGCGCTCAAATTGCTTACATGAACATTGGTATCGGTCTCAACGTGAACAACAGCCCTGAGATTGAAGAGCCGGTCGCCATCTCTATGAAGGCGTTGCTGGGAGAACCCATGCCACGCAGAGAACTTTTAGAGGCCTTTTTAAACTTGTTTGAAAAACGAATGACCGACTTTAACTCCTTTGCAGTTATCGATCAGTGGCGGCTACGAAATGTAACGCTTGGCCAAAGTGTTCGTATTGTTACCATCAAAGATGAGGTAGAAGGCACCGCTATCGATATAGATGACCATGGTGGTTTGATTGTGGAACTGGATGACGGCACTCGCCGGATTGTGACGTATGGCGATTGTTTTCACAATTAGGTCCGTAGACTGAAGCCGTTTATTATTGGGGATAGAGACTATGTGAGACTTTGCTCAACGCTTCTTACAGTGAACTGTAAACTTTAAACTCAACCACCAACCAAGGAAACTTGTTATCATGCAATCCACCCAACAAGTCAGGAAAATGGTTTATTCGTCTTTGATGGCCGCTTTAACCGCAGCCGGCGCCTATATTGCCATTCCCATCGGTCCCGTCCCCATTGTTTTGCAAAATCTTTTCGTTCTGCTGGCCGGGTTGCTCCTGGGAGGCCGCTGGGGGCTGACTAGTGTGGGTGCCTACCTTCTGGCCGGTGCCATGGGGCTGCCGGTATTTTCCGGTGGAACCGGAGGAATAGGTAAGTTTGTGGGGCCCACAGGCGGCTACTTGCTTGGGTTTGCCGCCGCCGCCTATCTGGTAGGAGTCTTGTCCGAATACGGGCATGGGCGTGTTATTGTAGATGTTCTGGCCATGATTGTCGGAACGCTTATCATTTATGTGTTTGGTGTCTCCTGGCTTAAAGTGGTTACCGGTATGAGTTTTTCAAAAGCCATTTCAGTTGGTATGTTGCCTTTTTTAATTGGCGATGCTGTAAAAATAGCGGTAGCCATTCCCATCGTAAAAGCCCTTCGTCCCATGCTAAATGGCACTTTCGGTGTGGTTCGGGCAGCCGGTTAGATCGTGACTATCATCGAAACCCTGAATCTTTGCCACGAATTTGCCGATGGCACGCAAGGGCTCAAAGGGGTGTCCCTCTCCTTTAAGGAGGGTGAGTTCACGGTAATTGCCGGTGCCAATGGTTCAGGGAAAACGACTTTTCTACGGCATTTGAATGGTCTGCTTTCTCCTTCTTCGGGGTCGGTAACTGTTTGCGGGAAATCCGTGGACAAGGATCCTATGGCTGCCCGGCAGCAGGTGGGGATGGTATTCCAGGATGCTGATAGTCAGATTGTCGGGGAGACCGTGTACGATGACGCTGCATTTGGGCCGGAAAACCTGAGACTGGCGCAGGATGAGATTGATGACAGAGTAGAATGGGCTCTGGCGGCTGTCGATCTTACCGGTTATGAGAATAAGCGGCCTCACTATCTTTCCGGTGGGGAAAAGCGGCGTCTGGCTATTGCCGGTGTACTGGCTATGAAACCGCGGGTACTGTTGATGGACGAACCTTTTTCAAACCTTGACTATCCGGCAACCCGGTTGGTGATCGATCAAATAGTGGCCCTCAACAATAACCGCCATACCATTATTGTAACCACCCACGATCTGGAAAAGGTAATCGCCCATGCCAAACGGCTGGTGGTTATGGAAAAAGGAAGGGTGGTTGATGACGGTAAGCCGGACGATGTGGTCAAAGGGATTCAAAGGTTTAGTATTCGACCGCCCTGTTCGGTTCAATTGGGCAAAGGGATCCTGCCTTGGGTGAGTTGACCGCCATAGGCTATACGCCAGGCTGTTCGATGATTCACCGGTTGGACCCGAGAACCAAGCAGGCCATTCTTATGGGGATCAGTGTGGTGAGTGTTTGGGGGCAAACGGCGTTTTTGGCTTCCTTTTCCATCATGATGATACTCTGCTTCCGAAGTGCCGGGATACGGATTAGCGACTTTGTTCGTGAAATCCGTTATTTTTTACTTTTTCTTCTCTTTATTTATGGCCTGCGAACGATAACGATTGATAGCAATTGGATCCCTTTTTTTTCGTTGGAAAGCGCAGGAGACGCAATGGTGGTTTGCTGGCGGTTGCTTTTAATCGTTATGATGGGCGTTCTTCTTGTGGCCACAACGCGAACCGCCCATATACGAGCCGCTATGATCTGGTACCTTGGCCCCGTACCTGTGGTGAACGAAAAGATGGCAGCCACCATGGTCGGCATGATCGTGCGATTTCTTCCATTAATTCTTTTTCGTGGAGGAGAGATCTCAGATGCACTTCGTGCCCGGTGTATAGAGCAACGGAAAAACCCTGTTGTTCGGACGGTAAAATTCACCATTGTCCTGTTTCGTCGTATATTTTTAGATGCCGATGAATTTGCGTTGGCCATGCAGGCCCGATGTTACAACGAGCAAAGAACTCTTCCCAAGCTCACCTTTACTCGCATCGATGTCATTGCCGTGGCAATGGTTTTTCTCCTTTCTTTTTCGATTTTATTTGACACGTGTGTGTCTCCTATTTTTCTATTATTTCACTTTGGTTAAGGAACCGGCCAACCTGTTTGACTGGTCATCAATAAAAAAAGGTCCATATTATTGTGAATAAGGACGAAATGATTGTTTTGAGGTTGGGGTAAAGCTGTGAGGATTATTATTGTTGGTGCCGGTGAAGTGGGTTTTCATATTGCCCGCCGCATGGCCATGGAAAATAAGGATGTTGTCGTTATCGACCACGATGCTGAGACGTTGGCCAGGATTTCGGAACAGATTGACGTTCAGACAATTCAAGGTT
Organism: Desulfosarcina sp.; assembly: GCA_030642405.1. Taxonomy (GTDB): domain Bacteria; phylum Desulfobacterota; class Desulfobacteria; order Desulfobacterales; family Desulfosarcinaceae; genus Desulfosarcina. Next base: position 1,642 of record DAOWNV010000211.1, on the reverse strand, counting down.
CGGGGAGCAGTCCCGCGATTTTGAAGGAGGCCGGCCTTAACGAAGCTGAAATTGTATTGGCGGTAACAGATTCGGACGAAGTGAATCTGGTTGCCTGCCTGGTAGCAGACATTTTATCACCCGGAACCAAAAAATTGGCACGATTGCGGGCTGCCGATTTTGACGGGTACAATAACGCTTTCAAAGAGAATCCACCCCATATTGATACGGTTATTAACCCGGATGTTGAAGTTGTCCGGACCATAGAACGCCTCATGAATGTGCCTGGCGCAGCTGATGTTGGCGAGCTTGCAAACGGTCGGATCAAATTCGTCGGTGTTTACCTGGATCAGGGCTCCCCATTGGTAGACGTTCAACTGGTCGATTTGCCGCAACTATTGGAAAATACACCACCTTTGATCGTCGCCGTAGTCAGAGAAGACCGATTGATTATCCCCAGGGGTAACAACCATTTGCGTTCCGGTGATTTGGTTTACTTTATCAGTGAAGCGGGAAGCCTTTCCACTCAGCTGACTGTATTTGGAAAGCATGCAACGCCCGTGAAGCGAGTCCTCATTGTCGGTGGCGGTCGGATCGGATTTCGCCTGGCGAAGCGGCTTGAAGATCAGTCTATTTCGTGTAAGATCATTGAGAAACGATCCAGCCAGTGTGATTTTCTTGCCGATCGATTGGACCAAACAATTGTACTTCACGGAGACGGATCAGACCAGCGCCTGTTGGTAGAGGAAAACATCAGAGACGTTGATTTGGTGGTGGCGCTGACCGGCGATGAAGAAACCAATATCCTGGTCTCCTTGCTGACCAAACGGATGGGAGCCAAGAAAGCCGTTACGCTGATAAACAAATTCAGTTACTTGTCCCTGATGACGACAATCGGCATCGAGCAGGTGGTCAGTCCTCGCCTGTCGGCCATAAACACCATTTTGCAGCATATCCGCCGTGGCAAAATGTTATCCGCCATCTCAATCAAGGGTGAAGCAGGGGAGGTTATGGAGGCCCTGGCCCTTCCTGCATCCGAGATTGTCTCCAAACCGTTGAAAAAGATCTCCCTGCCAAAAGGCTCCATCGTTGCCGGTATCATACGCGATGAGACGATCATCATTCCTACTGGTGCGAGCATCATCCAACCGGATGATAGGGTAATTATTTTCGCCACCCAAGATGCGATTCCAGGTGTAGAAAAAATCCTCGCTGTGAAACAGGAGTATATCTAAATGCGTTGGCGTTTTATCTGGAACACCGTTGGGGTGTTACTCTTGTTTTTCGGGGCGACCATGGTGTTGCCCTTGATTTTTGATTTGGTTGCCAAGGACCGCAGTCTGATTCCAATGATTAAGGCCATGGGGATCACACTGGTCTGTGGGGCTGTGATGGTGGCTTTTTTCAGGCATGAGAAGACCGAGACGATTAGCCAGCGAGAGGGAATGGCAATCGTTGCCGTGGGGTGGACAGCCATCGGTCTTTTTGGGTCGCTTCCCTTTTATTACTCCAGTCCGTCTTTTTATTTTGTTGACGCCTTCTTTGAATCCGTATCCGGTTTTACTACCACGGGCTCATCAATTTTGACCAACATCGAGGGATTAAGCCCGGGGCTTTTGATCTGGCGAAGTTTTATTCAGTGGCTGGGGGGAATGGGGATCAT
>DAOWNV010000156.1 GCA_030642405.1 Desulfosarcina sp. | reverse complement strand
TGCCTGGGTTAGAGGACCGGAAAGAGAGTAATCCTTGTAACGTCTTTCCATGGCCACTTTAACAGCGGATTTATTGCGGGATACCCCACCCACGCGCATACCACCGGGGTGATAACCGGAGTGGCCCACCGGTGATGTTCCACCGGTTCCAATCCATTTGTTGCCCCCGTCGTGGCGCCCATCTTGATCCTTGAGTCGTTTTTTGAAGTATTCGATGAGTTCTTCCGGTGTCATGCGGTTCAGCTGATCCTCATCGATTCCCATGGCATCGGCCATTGCCTTTGGATCTTTTAGCCATTGTTCCAGCATCGCCCGGGCTATTTTGTCAATTTCCAGCCCCTCCACGTCAGGCAGCTCCGCCCCTTGAAAATAGTGTGCAAACACCTGGTCGAATAGATCGAAATAGCGCTCGCTTTTCACCAGGATCGTCCGCGAGGCGGTGTAGAACTCGTCTAACGTGGCGATAAGGCGGTTTGCCAAAGCCCGGTGCAAGGTCAAGAAGGCGGTGGGGCTTACCGGTATCCCCACCTCTTTGAGTTTATAAAAAAAGGCCAGGAACATGATTAGAAAATCTTTCGTCGATTAGCAAAGGTGCTGGCTCTCACATAATCCCCGCTTTTTTTAAACAGAACACCCAAAAAGGGTACATCCCCTTTGGCCAGCTGTTTGGGTTTGAAGTCCGGGTCGGCATCCAGGGCGCGAATCCAGTTGATCAGTTCCCGGGTGGCCGGCCGTTTTTCCACAGCATCAACATCCCGCATGCGATAAAAAACTTCGATTGCATTTTCCGCCAAGTCGTCATGAATGGTCGGAAAATGAACGTCGATTATCCTTCTCATCATTTTGGGATCAGGAAAGGCGATATGATGAAAGTTACATCTGCCAAGGAAAGGATCGGAAAGATCTTTTTTTGCATTGGACGTAATGATGATCACAGGACGGTGCCGGGCTGAAATGGTTTTGTCAATTTCAATGATGTCAAATTCCATTTGGTCCAAAACATCTAACATATCGTCCTGGAAATCGGTGTCGGCCTTGTCGATTTCATCAATCAGCAATACCGTTCTTTTCTCGGCTACAAAGGCCTGACCGATTTTTCCCATTTTGATGTACTCTTCGATGTTGCTGACATCCCTTCGGCTGTCCCCGAAACGGCTGTCGTTGAGCCGCGTAAGAGTATCATACTGGTACAATCCTTCCACCAGCTTCATGCTCGATTTAACGTTGAGCACGATGAGCGGCATGTTGAGGCTCTCGGCAATAGAATGGGCCAGCATGGTCTTGCCCGTTCCAGGCTCCCCTTTGAGGAGCAAAGGCATTTCCAATGCCGTGGATATGTTGACTATCTGGGCCAATTCCTCATCTAAAACGTAACGGGTCGTCCCGGTGAAGGAGACATCGATTTGTTTCACTGTTTTTCACACCTTTCTATGGTTATCGTAGCTTCCTGCAATCAGGATTCACGGATCTTTGCAGATAAATCACGGGTCATGGCCAGCACACGTTTGGCTAATGGAAGTTTAAGGGAACCCATACCGCAGCTGGGCGTAATGAACGATTGGTTGCGAATGGTTTCTCCATCGATCCCTATGGATTCGAGTTCACCAAAATGGTCCGACAAACAACCATACAAAGAGTCCACGGATTCTCTTTCAATCGCCTCAGGGTCCAAAGTGGGAACGATCCCCCAGGCCAAAAAACGGCCGGCAGATAGAAAATCTTTGATCTTGTCCTTGTAAAGGATAAACCTGTCAAAATAGGCGTATGCATCAAAATTGACGATATCCGCGCCGGATTCCAACACCAGAGACCAATCCGTATTGGCACATACATGAATGCCTGCCAACCCGCCATCGGTATGGATGGCGTCCACCACTTCCTTGAGGCATGCCAAGATCTCTTCTTTTGAAATACTGATCAGCTCGGATGAGCCGAATCCCGCCAGAGCAGGTTCATCGATAAAAATAATCACCGGACATTTCGGACCGGAAAGTGTTTGGATCTGCCATCGGGCGTTGAGTGCCAGGTGTTTGACGGCTGCATCACGTAGGGTTTCGTTGTAAAAAATCGCCCGGTCATCCTGATCTTTAACACCGGTGCAAAACGTAATTGGACCCGTAACCTGACCTTTAACCGCCACAGGAGTGGTTTTTAACCGGGTCAAGGTATCCACAAAGGTCGCCACGCCTTTACCCGTGGCCTTGGTAAAGGCAAACCTGGAGTTGGATAATTCCTCCGGTGCGTTGCTTATGGCCATGTAATCTTCGAAAAAGGCGAGTAAGTCCTCATCGAAAAATTCACTATCGGAATGAATGAATGTTTTACCGTTCTTATTCACAACAGCGGGCATTCCAGGTAGAAATTGAGCAAGCATGCTTTCTTCCGGAAATACCGGTAGCTGCACCCAAAGTGGAATGGCCGGCGTATATTCCATAATCAAACGGGATGCCTGCAGATGATCGTCCATGGGAAGGCTGCCGATGAGCATGGGCAGGCAACAGGGATTTACTGTTTGAACCATGGTATTTTCCTTCATCAAAATTGACAAAATCAAGGACGATTACAATTTGTTCTTTTATCACGGCGAATTCAGTTAAACAAGGACCGATTGACACCTCTTGAACGCAATGATATTGTCTTTCTCACCATTATTAACAGCTTCACATGGGGTAAAAAAACCATGGGTAACGTTATCTCCCTTGATAGAAAACTTAAACACACCCGCGAAAAACAGGATGCCATAGTTCGAAAAAGAAAGCTATTGGCCATCAGAAAAATTTTTCGGTGCACACACTGTGTTTCCAAGTGTGAGAAATGCGGGACCCAGATTGGTTCGGAAAACAGACCGGAGCTACCGGAATTCAGAATTCCTTATAATTTTTGCGATGGTTGTTCGGAAGAGTATATCGAATATATCGAATCACTAAAAGGAAAAAGAAACGAAAAACTTTACTGGCATAATGACGCCTGGATGACGGTCTGGTCTAGTTGGATTGAACATCAGGGTGCCGTTGACAGCTATCTGAAATCAAAAGAGTTTGAGCAACTTCTTGATGAATTGAAACAAAACCCTACCTGAGATTAATCAATATCAATAAGGTAAAGCAGAACAGGAAGGGTGCCTATCGCTAAAAAGCGATATCCGACAGGAGGAAAGAATGTTTGGAATTGGAATGCCTGAGTTAATCATAATCCTTGTCATTATCCTCATCATTTTTGGTGTGGGGAAACTTCCGGAGATCGGCGGTGGAATGGGAAAAGCCATTCGCAACTTCAAAGACTCATCAAATAAAGCCGAATCAGAAGAGCCTGATAAATTGGAAGAGGATAAAAAACCTTAATCTACAAACCGGGATGTCCGCAGAAATATTTCACAACATACCATGAGGCGCTTTTCACGCTCTTACCCTTTGCACCATTTTTTGAAGAGGGCTTTGATACTTGAATGATAAGTGATTCACATGATATGGGTAGAGCAATTTATATTCCCTCATAATAGGAGTCACTATGAAAAAAAATGCCCATTTTTCCATCATTTTACTGGCTGGCTTACTGATCTTTACCGTGACTGCTTCGGCAGGTTCTATATTAGACAATATCCGAAAAAAAGGTGAGCTGCGAATTGGAACGACTGGTCAGCAACCTCCGATGACGGTCACAACGAAAAGTGGAGAGATCGTCGGGCTGGACGCGGACATAGCCAAAACCATGGCCGCTGCAATGGGTGTTCGGGTAAAATTTGTTGTTACGCCCTTCAATGATCTGCTACCGGCCCTTAAAACCGGACGCACGGACATGGTGATTTCCAGTTTCACCATGACGCCCGAACGCAATCTGGACGTTGCATTTGTAGGCCCCTATCATGTCTCTGGAAAGGGGATTTTGACCAATGGTGATAGATTTGCAGTCCTCCAGAAAGCCAACGGATTAAACTCACCTGAAGTAAAAATTGCCGCCTTGAAAAACTCCACCAGCCAGGCGTTTGCGGAACAACTCATGCCAAAGGCAAAATTGACTTTAACTGAATCTTATCAAGAAGCGATTACATTGTTATTCGAGTCTAAGCTTGACGTTCTAATCGCTGATTATCAATTTTGCGCATTTACCGCTTACCGATACCAGGACAAAGGACTCAGTGCCGGAAAATCCCCCCTGACCTTTGAACCTTTGGGCATTGCCATGAAAGAGGATCCTTTGCTGATCAATTGGGTCCAAAACTTCTTGCTCCTTATTCACGGAAACGGCGAACTGAAAAAGATGGAATCCAAATGGTTGAACGGCGGAAAGTGGGTAGATGAACTGCCCTAATCCTAAGGAACGTGAATTTTATTAATTTCATCCCCAATCCTAAGGCACAACAGTGTATTGAATTTCGCCAAGTTTTTCCCCATCGTCGGTGACTACCTCCACCCGATATTGACCCGTCTGGTCGGGATGGGTCAAAGTCAGGTAGCTCCATGTCCGCATATGGGGATACTTGACTTCAAGGGGAACTTCGCAATACTTTTTTTCGTTGTGATAGTAGACGTGCGTCAGGGTAAAGGGCGGTTTGTCGGTCAACACCCTCATCCAGACCACCGGCTTTGAGATTTCCTTTAGAGAGAAAACGGATTGCTGAGATACATACTGCTTATTTTGAATCCCAGCGCAGGAAACAAGTTTCGATACTCTTGTTTTGGCGCCGGCTTCAACCCTTTCCGGTTCAACCGATACCGTTGCGATTGGTTCGTCATTTTTCTTTTTTAGTTGTTCAGGTGTCGTCGAATCGGTCACTGAGAGAGGTTTTTCTTTCTCGGGTCGAATAATAATACCTTCGGTCGTGGAAGGCTCTTCATCAACAGGTCCGGGCTGTTTAATTGATACCAGTTGAGTCGACGTCTCTTCTTCAGTTTGAATCGGTCCCCGGGTTACAGCAGGCTTTTTTTCCTCTACAGGCGGCTCCACTTGCGCTTGAGCGTTGGTATCACCGTTCGTAGTCATGTTTGTAGATTTTTCACTTTCGGCCCATGTATTCTTATCAGCAGATTCCCCTGACGCTTGTTCGGTCGAATCCGGTGCGCTTGAGGTTGGTGGTTTGTTGAAAACCATCGTACCTGTAATAATTGCTATGACGACAAGAACCGGCAGCCAAAACCGCATCGACTGAAAGAAAGATTTGTTTTCTGTCGTTTTTTCCTCGTTTCGTCTAACGATCTCCCTTATATCTTTTAATAGGTCCTGGTCTTTTTCTTCAATCTCTTTTCTGCCCATGTTCTCCTGCTTGTGTGGTTTTAGGTGTTATCTTTTAAAGGGTGTAAATTTTGAGTTTGTGTTTGTATAGGGGGCATAGTCATGCCTGATTGAGATTCATTTAGAATAACCAAAAGGAAAATAAAGCACAATGGGTAAAATGGGAACCCAAAACAAATGTTCTTGTGGGTTTCATTGTGGTTTTGACCAATGATACAGACCTTGCTATAGATAGTGCTCATCCAGAAAACGGGGTAAAACACCAAAAAATCCAGTATGAAAGCAATTCACGATGAAAAAAATGAATCAGGATGAACAAATATTAAGAGCTGCCAAGGAAATCGTTGTCAAATTCATCGAGACGGGAAGGGTGTCGCCAACCGGATTTCCCGAAGCCTTCAAAACAATTTACAAGACCGTAGATGAAACGGTGAAGCGGTCGGCAGCACCAGGAGAACCGGAGGACCACAACAAGGAGCCATCATAGATAGTGCCCATCCATAAATAGTTATTTTGCCCGATATCAGGGTCTGAAGTTTTCCTTATCCGTCCTCAAAGTCCATGCACCGCCTGAGGCCAAAGGTAATAAAAGCCCGATTTTAAAGAGAGCCAATCTCCAATGGGCCCCATATCCACCAATGGTGTCGACCCGGCTTGTCCTCTTGCATTGAGCGTATTGTAAATATTGTCGTCAGGATATTCGGTGCGGCGGTAGGCCACAATACGGGCATCGTCATCGATAGATGCAAGGATTTTGGTCTCGTTGATGGCATCCCGGAGATAGCCGATCTTGTCCACGAGGCCCACAACAAGGGCGTCAGCAGCCAGAAAGACACGGGCATCAGCTATAGTTGCCAATTGTTCATCCGACAATTTCCGATGTTTCTTAACCAGCCCGATGAACCTATCGCCCAGCTTATCGGTCAGATCTTGAAGCATTTTTGTTTCTTGAGGGGTGATTCGACGAAAGGGAGACCCCATATCCTTATTCTTACCGGATTTGTGAACCTGCACGGAAACACCGATCTTGTCCATCAACCCCGAAACTTCGGGCCTGATGAGAATTACCCCAACCGACCCGGTAACCGTAGTCGGGTGAGCCATGATCAAATCAGCCGGCAGAGAGATGTAGTAACCGCCGGAAGCCGCCAGATTCATCATGCAAACCACCACTTTTTTTCCGGTTCGCTCCTTGAAAGAGACAATTTCATGGTAAAGAATATCGCTGGCGGTGGTAGTGCCGCCAGGTGTATCGATCTTAAAAAGCACCCCTTTTACCTTATCGTCCTTTTCGGCCAGCCGCAGTTGAGAAACCACTTCCTGAACCGGACTTGGCATGGTCCGCATGAATCGGTCTTCCGGTGAATCGGTAATGACACCCGTGACGGGTACGATCAATATTTTGTCGTCGGCCGTCCCCTCCAAGATTACTTCCTTCAAGGGATCGGATGCATCGGTAAACATGGTGATACGGGGGCTCACGCAGCCGTACAAACAAAAAACTATTACAAGCAATGATAGTATT
>DAOWNV010000042.1 GCA_030642405.1 Desulfosarcina sp. | reverse complement strand
CCTGTTCCGTCAGTCGGTAAAGGCTTCGTTCCACCTGCCGTCGGTCATTGCTGTCATTATCGAATTTCAAGTATTGGATAACTCGTGGTGGCGGTTTGCTTACGGGGCGGACGGGCGATGGATCGATGCCGCGAAGCCGGTCATGGATAAAGGAACCCCGCCGGCCGAAAAGGGTTTGCATCTGGCTGGCGGTAAAGGCGGTGGTCTGAGACACCCGGGTAATATTGAAGTCATTCAAACGTGCCAAATCGCCAGGCTCGATGCCCGGCACCAGAAAAAGTGGCAAAGGGGCCAGAAAAGCTGTCTCGTCTCCAGGGTCGACAATATATTCACCTAAGGGTTTGACCAGTCTTGAGGCGGTTTTGGCAATCAGTTTGTTGGTGGCCAGGGACCAGATGGGGGAGAGATCCATATCTTCCTTAATCCGGCGGCCCAATTGCCAGGCCACATCCACAGGCGGTCCAAGCAGGCGGCTGCTGCCGGTAACATCCACGAACAAATGCCCGTCGCCGTCACCCGGTTCGACGAGAGGTGAGCAGGGCAGGGCGGCTTTCAGCATCCGGGCCATGGCCTGGGCGTAGCGCTCCGGACGTGGAGACAGGACATGGGTATCCCTGCAACGACCAAGGGCTCGGTGCAAGGGCATGTGTTTTCTCACCCCGGCTTGAAAAGCCTCTTCGCTCATGTCGTATACCGTGGCTCGGGCAGCACCCTTTGGTGCGATGATCACCGGCCTGTTGCGAAGCCGGCGATCCAACGCCCGTTCCACGGCCACGGCGAAGTCGGCGACATTTATATGTATGATGGATCGTTCCATGGGAACCTAACAAACTCAATAAACCAGCCCTTCCAACTGCTCGGCCAACATCCGAGCATTTTCAGGAGCTTGTCCACGGACATGGTTATTGAAAAAAATGATGCCGGTTTTGGTTTGTCTGGCCATTTCGGGGATTTGTGACCGGGACCACTCGGCCAACTCTTCATAGCTGTAGTTGTAGTCGAACTGATGTTGCATGTTCCCTGACCGCCAACCCTTGGCATTGCGGCCGTGGAAGCGGAGGTAAAACAGGTCCGGGTTGGTAACGACGGCAAGTGGCGGGAACAGGTCCGGCAGGGCCGGAACGTCTACGCAGGCCAGTGCCACACGACGTTCCCGGAGGCCGGTAAAGACTTGGTCCACGGCCCAGGAGACGTGGCGAAACTCCACGGCTATCGGTAACCCGGCAAGAGCATCCAATAGCCGAGCCAGGTAGCGGCGGTTGTTGGGAGTACGCCGAAAAAAGGGAGGCAACTGCACCAGCACGGCCAAAAGCTGACCCGATTGCATCAGCGGAGCGATCCCTTCTTTGTACAGGGCTGCCTGGGCCGGCCAACCGTCGGGATCCACCTCGTGGGTCAGGGTACGGGTAAGCTTGGCGGCAAAGCGAAACCCTTCCGGTGCTTTTTTGCGCATACGGTCTATGGCAGGAGCCTTGGGCATCTGGTACCAGGTGTAATTGATTTCGGTAATGGGGAAGACACCGGCATAGTGCGTCAGCATACGGGCAGCGCCGGTTTCCGGTGGATAGAATCCGGCATCCACCCATTCGTTGTAGGCATATCCGCTGGTTCCCACCAAAATTTGCCGGGAATTTTTATCGTCCCTGTTTGACATGGCTGTTGTCTTTTTACTCCTACAATACTCGCTGGATTCCTATGATTTTCCCTTGCACCAGCACCTCATCGAATCCATAGTGCAGGATCGGATAGTCTGGGTTTTCCGGCCGCAGCTCCACGTGATCCCGATGAAGAAAAAAACGCTTTACCGTAGCCTCTTCTCCGTGGATCAGAGCCACGATGATTTCGCCGTTTTCAGCATGCTGGCGCGGGGTGCAAATGGCCATGTCTCCATCCAGGATTCCAGCATTTTTCATGGAGTCTCCGCGTACCCGCAGGGCAAAAAAATGTTGGCCGTGATATAGATTGCCGTCTAGCACCAAACTCCCTTCCCACTCCTGTTGGGCATATAGGGGCAGGCCTGCGGTGACCCGGCCTACCACCGGCACTTCGATCCACCGCTGGGCTGCTGCCGTCTCACCGGTGGGGTTAAGCAGATGAAGGGTTCGGCTGTAACGGCCTTGGCGTTTAACCATCCCTTTTTGTTCCAGTCGTTTCAGTCCCTGGGAAACGGCAGCGTGGCTGATTCCCAGATCCCGGGCCGCCTGTCGGAGACTGGGTGTCTCGCCGGTGTTTTGGACGACGGTCTTTAAATAATCCAAAAGCCGTTTTTGTCCGGGTGTCAGTTCGGTTGCCATCTTGTCCCTTTTTGCTCAGATCTTGTTTTTGATTATAGATGACATAGTATAAATGTAAATGTCAATGTAAAGTTTAAAATGTATTTATCGCTTTACAAAATGATGCTGTTCGTGAAAAGAATCGTTTACACCAACGATGGGGTTTACCTTGATGGACAGCCGGTGTATGAAGTTCAGGCAGCTTCGTAAACAAGTTATATATCTGCGGGCCGCCTCATCCTTCGTCCCTGCAAGGTACCTAAAGAAACGACATCCATGACTGAAAAGAAATGCCCTTTTGATATCGACCGCTTTGTCGCTGTTATCGAATCCAATTATCGCGCGTGGAATCCGCCCATTATCACTTTTATCGCCAATCGGGGGGCCACTCCATTTGAAGTTCTGGTTTCCACGCTGTTGTCCTTGCGTACCAAAGACGAGGTGACCGGCCAAGCGGCCCAACGCCTGTCGGCTGTGGCGAGAACCCCTGAGGTGATGGTTAAACTGGCGCCCGGGGAAATAGAAAAGCTAATATATCCAGTTGGTTTTTATCCTACCAAAGCTAAACGGCTTATTTCCATCAGCCGCATATTGATAGAGCAACACGGTGGTGAAGTTCCCAATACCTTGGAGGAACTAACCGCTTTGCCCGGTGTGGGCCGGAAAACCGCCAACCTGGTTCTTGTGGAAGGATTTAAAATCCCGGCTATCTGTGTTGATACACATGTTCACCGGATCAGCAACCGTATCGGTTATGTGAAGACAAAAACACCGGACAAGACAGAACAGGCGCTACGGAAAAAACTGCCCAAACGTCATTGGGTTCGTTACAATGAATTGCTTGTAGCCTTCGGTCAGGTTTTGTGCCGCCCCGTTTCCCCATTTTGTAGTCGGTGTCCGGTGGCGGAAATGTGCCCGCAGACCGGTGTGGAACGGCACCGATAACATTAAGGGTTGGCGCAAAAATGTGAAGTTGTTTTTGCGCTGGCCCTAAGAAGGAGAACTTCGCATATGCCCAGCCAGACCTTCAAACTGATCTCATGGAACGTCAACGGCTACCGGGCCGTTATGAAAAAGGATTTTTTGCCGTCTATACGTAGCCTGGACGCGGACATTGTGGGGCTTCAGGAAACCAAACTACAGGAGGCGCAGTTGACTTCGGCCATGAAGGAGATCGACGAGTACGAAGAAGCTGCCTTTTCCTTCGCTTCGGTAAAAAAAGGGTACAGCGGTGTGGCTGCCTATTCCCGGCTGACTCCCAAAGCGGTGCGACACGGGATCGGAATCTCCCGTTTTGACGATGAAGGCCGCATCGTGGAACTGGAGTTCGATGCCTTCACCTTTTTTAACGTCTATTTTCCCAATGGCCAGATGAGCGACGAACGCCTCCAGTACAAGCTGGGCTTTTACCAGGCCTTTTTCGATTACACGGAAAACCTTCGCAAACAGGGAAAAAGCCTGATCATTACCGGTGATTTCAATACGGCCCACAACGAAATCGATTTGAAGAACCCCGGACCCAATTCCAAACGTTCCGGATTTTTGCCCATCGAGCGCCAGTGGATGGACCGCATCGTCGACATGGGATATGTGGATACTTTCCGTACTCTATATCCGGATATGGTTAAATATTCATGGTGGTCTTACCGGTTCAACGCGCGAAAAAACAACGCCGGGTGGCGTATCGACTATTTTTTTGTTTCCGATGACATTATCGATAAAGGATGGGTGAAAGATGCCTTTATCGACAACGATATTTTTGGATCGGATCATTGCCCGGTTGGGTTGATATTGGAAATATAGCGTAAATCTAAAAAGCTGTTGACTGATAGCCGAATGGATGTCAATTGGTGAATTGGATTCAAATTTTGTCGTTGAATCGGCCTGGATTGGGGGCCATGATGAACAATGATTTTGTCGATGATCTGATTCAATCTGTAAATAGGGTTGTGACACCGAACGTGCCTTTGTTGAAAGACGTGTTGGTTATCGGGGGCATGCCTGAAAAGACACAAAATCTCAAATACCTGAGTTACAATCGTAATGAGACCATATCCAAAGGGCGATCCTGCGAATTTTCAGTCGTTGCCATTCTTAATAATCGCCGTGTCGGGAGATGGAAACTTTCAGGGTATTCGAAAAAAGTAAGTAACTGGGTGTTCAGCACCCGTTGGACCCGCAATCCGCTGGATCTGTTTTTAAACAGGCTCAGGTGCGATTCATCGATGATGGCTGTTTTGTCGGATGTACCCAGTCCCTATACGCTGCTCGGCATTCTAAGTATGACGGATCTTGTTGGAAACGGGGAGAAAAGTCAGCCGGCACAATATATTCGCCCTGTGGTGGCTGTCCCCGGAATCGATGCCGACGCATTGAGAACCATCCAGTTTTTTGAAGCGGATAACCAGATTAAAAAGTTGGGTTTGATCGGTATTAAGTTTTATCGGAAATCCGGAAACCAGATGGCGGTTTAAAATAACGCTTCGACAAATTTTTCCGGATCGAAGATCTGCAAATCTTCCACTGCCTCTCCAACACCGATGTACTTCAATGGTATTTCCAATTCGCTGCAGATGCTTACAACAATCCCGCCTTTGGCCGTACCGTCTAATTTGGTGAGTGCTATGGCGGTAACGCCCAACGCCTCGTTGAATGTCTTGGCCTGTGCCAGGGCGTTTTGTCCGGTTGTGGCATCCAGGACCAACAGTACCTCATGGGGAGCGCCGGGGAGTCGTTTGTTCAGGGTTCGTTGTATTTTTTTTATCTCTTCCATCAGGTTGACTTTGGTGTGGAGACGTCCGGCGGTATCTACGAAGACAATATCTTTATTTCTCGATATGGCGGCATCAACACTGTCATAGGCAACGGCTGCCGGGTCGGCATTGTCTTTGTGGCGAACGATGTCGGCACCGCTCCGCTCCGCCCAGATGGCGATCTGTTCAATAGCTGCGGCCCGGAAGGTGTCGGCCGCAGCAATCAGCACTTTTTTACCTTTGTTGAACTCATGCGCCGCCAGTTTTCCGATAGTTGTGGTTTTCCCCACACCGTTGACGCCCACCACCATAACCACATGTGGTTTGACATTTATATCGGTTTCCATGGTGGTCGATGGGTTAAAATAAGCAAGGATTTCTTCTTTCAGAGCGGCTCTCAATTCTTTGGAATTTGGAATCCTGGAGCGTTTTTTAGCGATTTTATCAATGATCTCCATGGTGGTTGTAACACCCATGTCAGCCGTGATCAATCGTTCCTCCAGCTCCTCGAGCATCTCCTCGTCAAGCAGTTTCTTGCCCAGGAACAGGTCATCGATATCCGTTGTAAGGATCTCCCTGGTTTTGGTAAGACCGGATTTCAAGCGGGTAAACAAGCCCCGTCTGTTTTTTTCGAAAGGAGTATCCTCTTCCGGTAATTCTTCTGTAGCCTGTGAATCTTCCTCTTGTTGTGTCTCCTCTTTTTTCTTAAACCAGTTCATAGCTACGGGTACCCCTATTTAAGATTTGCTGTATATCATTTCAATTCGTAACGTTTGTGTTTACGCAGCGGTCAGTTCCGATGTGCTCTTTTCGCTGTTCAGGTTGACCGATACGACTTTGGAAAGACCCTTTTGTTCCATGGTGATACCGAACAGCATGTCGGCAAATTCCATACTGTTTTTATTGTGAGTGATCATGATGATCTGAGATTTTTCTCCGATTACCTTCATCAGGTTGTTAAACCGTGTTACGTTGGCATCGTCCAACGGCGCATCGATCTCGTCCATCAGGCAAAAAGAGGTTGGTTTCAGCAAAAAAATAGAAAAAATGAAACTGATGGCGGACAGCGCCTTCTCGCCTCCGGACAACAGGCTCATACGGGTCAGTTTTTTTCCAGGTGGATGAACCATGAATTCGACCCCGGTTTCCAGCGGCTCGGCGGGATTGGTCAATTCCAGCCGAGCGGATCCGCCTTCAAAGAGCCGGGGAAACACTTCTTGCAGTTTCCCGTTGATTTTTTTAAAGGTGTCTAAAAAGCGTTCCTGGGTGATCCGGTTGATTTTCCGGATGACCTTTTGCAGATCGTCGATAGCTTTGATCAAGTCGTCTCGTTGCTCGCAAAGAAAATCATAGCGCTCTTTTTGTTCGTCGAATTCCCGGATGGCCTGCAGATTGACGTCGCCGATGGTTGTTAACCTTTGACGGATTGCCGCGAGCTTTTTCTCCAGTTCTTTCGGGGAAACGGGGCTTTCATCATCTGATTGATCGTGGGATTCTTGTAGCTGTTCGATGGAGCAGTGGTAGTATTCCAGGCATCTGTTTTCAAGGTTTTCAAGCTTGATTCGTTTTTCCGCCAAATCCATTTCCAACAAGCGAATTTTCTGAAGAAGCTCTTCTCGTTTATTTTGTATTCGGGATGCCTGCGTATCGTTTTCCTTCAAGCGGGTATCGATATCGTGAAATTCTTTTTCATCCTGCTGCAAGTAGCTCTCCAACTCCTTTAGGGCATCGTAATGCGAAGTAAGATCGCGATGGATAATTTCGTCTTTTTTGCCGTAGCTTTCAATCTTTTCGGTTTTGATGATGATATCTTGCGATAGCTGTTCAAACCGTCGGGTGCCATCCGACTGAAAATCTTTCAGCCGCCGAAGTGTACTGTTGCAATTGTCCAAATTTGCACTGGCGGCAGTAAGTTGTAGCTTGAGGTCAACAGTCCGCTGATTAAAATCTTCCAGTTGGGATGTTGTATCGTCGATTTGTACGGATGTCCGGGCCACATGCTCCTGGGATTCGGTTACGTTGCCGGATATGGTTTCCAGCAAGGTGCCGATCTTTTTTATTTCGTCTTCCAGGTCCATCTCTTCTCCCAAGAGCTGTTCCTGCTCCAGACGAACGATTTCCAGGTGGCGGCGAGTATTTTTTACATCTTCATCGGCACGGTATAAAGCCTTTTCCGCTTCCATAGCATTTTCATCGGCATCGCTTTTCTCAGCGATTGTTTCCTGAAGTTGCTTTTCCAGGTTGTGGACCCTGCTTTCCATTTCCGACTGCGTTTTGTGTGCTTCTTCCCGTTCAATGTTCAACTGGTCACAATTTGCCGCAAGAGATTTGATTTCTTGTTTTTTGGCCAAGATTCCAGACAGCTTGTCCCGGCTTCCTCCAATCATTACACCTTGATGGGTGAAAAGGTCTCCATTTGGGGTAACAACCGTTTGAACACTGCCGTTTTGGTTAAACAACGCCTGGGCTGCGTTTAATGTATCCACCACGGCCACATGTCCCAACAGTGCTTCGGCCAATGATTCGAATCCTTTTTTGACATGAACATGATTCAATAAAAGACGTTCCGATTCAGGTCGCTTTTCCTCACGGTCGTCCACTCGACAAATCCGGCCCATGGGGATGAAGCCGCAACGGCCGGCCGTGTTTTGCTGAAGATAGTTTATGGCCTGGGCACCGGATGCCTGATCTTGTACCAGAATGTATTGAAGCGATTCACCCAATACGGCTTCTACAGCCGCTTCATACGTAGGCGCAGGGTCAATTACATCAGCAAAAAGGCCGACTATTCCGGGAATCGATGGTGCTTCTGATTCCGGTATCTTCTGTTTGGAAGCAGTAAGGACTGCCTTTACACCATCTTTATACCAGTCCAGATTCGCTTCTATTTTTTTCAAGGCTGCAAGGCTGCTTTGTACCTTGTTGTGCTCCATCTCCAACGCTTGGGTGGCTTTGACCTTGCCTGATAAGGTGGTGATGGCATTGTTTAGCTTTTCTTTCAAAGATGCAATACGGCTGCTCAAATCCCGAATTTCATTTTTTATTTGGAGAAAGCCGGCGTCGGCTGTCTTGCTGCGACTGTTAGATTCCCGTACGGCCTTGTCCGCCAGCGCTGCTTCCTCATCCGTGCGTCTGAGTCGTCTTTTGATCGTCTCCTTGTTATTCGCATTGTTCTGGTGCGTATTTTTAACTCGTGCCTCTTCGGCCACCATTTTCATCAGCTCGTTTTTTCCGCTTTCCAGCAATTCGTTCAAACGAGCGATATTTTCTCGAAGGCCGGCTGAATCCTTATTCTCTTCAGATATTTGTGCCTTTACCTCGATGATTTGGTTTTGCATTTCGCCTTGCTGTTTTCGGACCTGTTCAATTTCTGTAAGTATGGTGCTGTTTTTGGTTTCCAGATCGGTTTTTGTGGTTTTGAGTTCGGTGACTTCGGTGACCAGCCGTTTTTTATCCATTTTCATGTGGTCCAGGTCGGTTTCCATTCGATCTGTTTTTCTCTGGATTTCAAATTTCCTGGATTTCCCGGAGGCGATATCGCGGTCTTTTTGATGTCGTTGAAGTTTGATGGATTCTATGGCCGCATCGATTTGTTTCAACTGAGTGCTTTGACCGATATCTTCATCTTTTTGAGACTTGAGCAAGGATGAGGCTTCGTTTATCTGCCTGCTAAGTTTTTCATTGTGGTGACGAATTAGCCGGATATCGATCTGACGGACTTGCTCCTTTAGGCGTTTGAACCGTTCTGCTTTGCGGGCCTGGCGTTTGAGCCCGTTCATCTGACGGTCAATTTCGGTGATGATGTCCTTGACGCGCAAAAGGTTTTGGTTGGTCGCCTTTACCTTTCTCAACGTCTCGGTTTTTCGCATTTTATACCGGGTGACACCGGCCGCTTCTTCAATGAAAACCCTTCTTTCATCAGGACCGGCGTCGGTTATGGCGCCGATGTTGCCCTGTTGAATGACGGCATAGGTGCGTGAACCCACGCCACTGCCCATGAAGATATTGTGGATGTCCTTGAGTCGGCAGGGTTGCTTGTTGATTAAATAGGCGGTTTCTCCACTACGATATAACCGGCGGGTGACCATGACCTCGCTGAAATCCCGGTATTCCTCAGGCATGCTGCCGTTGTCGTTAACTAGTGTCAAAGAGACTTCCGCCATGTTCAGCGGTGACTTGCCGCTGGCTCCGGAAAAAATGATGTCTTCCTTGTTTTTGCCCCGGAGTTGTTTGAGACTCTGTTCCCCCATGACCCAGCGAAGGGCATCCACCACATTGCTTTTTCCGCAACCGTTTGGGCCAACAACGGCACAAATGCCCAGTGGAAAAGAGATGCTGGCTTTTTCGAAGAAGGATTTGAATCCGACAATGTCCAGTTTCTTGAGTTTCATTATTCTCCGCTTATTTTGATAAGTTAATTACCATTATGGTCAGAGCTTGTAAAGCGGAAAGCACAACTAGAGGTGGGATACAAAGATTTATTATACTATATGTGGTGTTTTATTCAATGGTCGGCATGTAACGTCTTTAACCCGACCGCGGTGGTTAATCTTTCGCCCACCCCTTGGCCCGTTCCACGGCTCTTTTCCACCCACGCAGGCATTCGTCTACCTTCGTTTGGGATTGGTTCAACTGGAAAGAACAGTCTTCTTGCCAGTAGGATTTGATTTGATCTATGTCATTCCATACACCAACGGCGAGGCCGGCAAGGTATGCGGCGCCCATGGCAGTGGTCTCCACATTTTTAGGCCGGCTCAAGATGACGCCCAGGATGTCAGCCTGAAACTGACACAGGTAGTTGTTGGCGCCGGCACCTCCATCCACTTTCACGTTTTTTATTTTGATGCCTGAATCTTTGGTCATGGCTACGATTAGATCGTTGGCCTGGTAAGCCAGGGATTGAAGCCCGGCACGAACGATATGATTTTTTGTCGTTCCCCGAGTGATTCCAACCATGATGCCTCTGGCGTACGGGTCCCAATAGGGAGCACCCAGGCCAACAAAGGCAGGAACAATGTAGAGGCCTTCGGTGGATGGGATGGATGTGGCCATGGCTTCGGTTTCCTTTACATCGGTGAAAAAATCAAGGTCGTCGCGCATCCACTGCATCAATGCGCCCGCAATAAATACCGACCCCTCCAACGCATAGGTCACCTTGTCACCGATCTGCCAGCCGATGGTGGTAAGAAGCCCCGAAGGGGAGGAAATGGCCTCGGACCCGGTATTCATCATCATGAAGCAGCCGGTCCCATAAGTGATCTTGGTCATCCCCTTCTCATAGCAGGCCTGGCCGAACAGCGCCGCCTGTTGGTCACCGGCGACACCGGTAATGGGAACCTCGTGGCCGAAAATTTTTTTGTCGGTCTTACCGAAAATACCACTGGATGGTTTCACTTCAGGAAGAATATCTTCCGGAATTTCCAGCTTGTTCAGCAATACGGAATCAAACTTTAGATCATAAATGTTGAAAATCATGGTGCGGCTGGCATTACTGACGTCTGTGGCGTGGACGGCTCCTCCCGTGAGCTTCCAAATAAGCCAGGAGTCAACGGTACCCACCTTAAGCAGGCCTTGTGTCGCCAGTCCCCTGGCCTCGACGTTGTTTCTGAGAATCCAGCGAATTTTGGATCCGGAAAAGTAGGCGTCTGTGACCAGCCCTGTCTTTTCCTTGATCACCTTGTCGAATCCTTCGGCCTTTAATTGGTCACAATAATCGGCGGTCCTGCGACACTGCCAGACGATGGCCTTACCCACAGGTTTGCCCGTTTCAGAATGCCAGGCGATAACCGTTTCGCGCTGGTTGGTGATACCGATGGCTGTCACGTCAGCGAGGGTCAGGCCGGCTTTTTTCAGTGCGGCTTCCATAGTATTTTTCTGAGATCGCCAGATATCCTCGGGCTCTTGTTCCACCCAACCGGCCTCGGGATATTGAGACGAAAATTCTTCTCCGGCCGTGGCGATGGCCTCGCCTTTTTGGTTGTAAAGAATTGTGCGGGAACTGGTCGTGCCCTGGTCCAGCGCCATGATGATTGTAGACATGGTAAGCCTCCTGTTTGGTTATATTATCCGTTCCGGTCCTTGTTCAACAGTAGATAAAGAAGGGCCATACGAATGAACAGACCATTTTGGGCTTGATCGAAATAGCGGGCACGTGGATCGTTGTCCACTTCTTTGGGTATTTCATTCACGCGGGGAAGAGGGTGCATGATGATAGCATTCGGCTTCATGGCCTGAACACGCTCCGGCGTGAGGATATATTTTCCGGCGGCTGCGTTGTAGTCCTCAAGGGAGTGAAAACGTTCTTTTTGAATGCGGGTCATATAGATGCAGTCCACTTCCGGAGAAACGGCGTCCAGGTCTGTTTCTTCCCTCCAGAGTATTTCATATTTGTTCAGATAAGCTTTGATATCCCCTTCCATTTTACATACCGGGGGAGAGACGAAAATGATTTCCACATTTTCATATTTGGTAAGCAGATAGGCGAGAGAACGAACCGTCCTCCCATAACGAAGGTCGCCGACCATGGCGATTTTCAGGTTCTTGATCCCGGAAAAGGTATCTGCGATTGTATAAACGTCCAACAGTGCCTGGGTGGGATGCTGTCCGGCACCGTCACCGGCGTTGATCACCGGAATGGAGGAGATATCAGCAGCGCGTGATGCGCTGCCTGCTTCGTTATGACGCATCACAATGACATCGGCATAGCCACTCATAATTCGGGTAGAGTCGGCCAGGCTTTCACCCTTTGCAGCACTGGAGAACTCCCTGGCATTTTCCGTTGTAATGACCGCACCACCCAACCGAAGCATGGCGCTTTCAAAGGAGAAACGGGTACGAGTGGACGGTTCGTAAAAAAGGGATGCCAGGATCTTTCCTTCCAGCGACTTTGCGTATCGACGGTCACCGTATAGGTCTGCTTTCAACTGGTTGGCCGTTCTGAAAACAATATCGAGCAGGTCACGATCGAACTGTTGGGATTCGATTACGTGCTCCAGGGGAAAGGGATTCATTGATTTTTCTCCTTTACGGGATATTTAGGATTGTGAATTTCATTCTCAATCCTTAGGATATCCTGCTTGTTTGCTGTTATACTTTTCCACATATTTTCAAAAGAATGGCATTTTGGGCATGCATGCGGTTTTCCGCTTCATCAAAGATGATGGATGCTTTGGATTCCAGAACCGAATCGGTGGTTTCGACACCACGCTCGGCCGGCAGGCAATGCATGAACAGGCTTTCTTTTCCTGTCGCAGCCATCAGGTCATCGTTGACCTGAAATCCTGAAAAGCGTGCTTTGCGTTCCCGGGCCTCATCTTTTTGCCCCATAGAGGCCCATACATCCGTGTAGACGATGTCCGCACTTTTCACAGCTGATTTTGGATCGTGGCTGATTTCGATCTCTGACAACCCAGCCTCGCGGGTATCGGTTATGGTCTGAGCGTCCGGCTCGTAATCATCGGGACAGGCACAGACAAAGTGAAACGGAAGCCGTTGCGCCAGATGGAGCCAGGAGTGGACGATGTTGTTTCCGTCACCCACATAAACCACCTTCAAATCGTTGAGATGGCCCCGATGTTCCAAAATGGTGAACATGTCCGCCATGATCTGACAAGGATGGTTGTAGTCGGTGAGGCCGTTTACCACTGGAACCGATGAATATTCGGCCAGTTCTATCACATGGGCATGATCGAACAGGCGGGCCATGATTACATCGTTGTAGCGAGCGATGACCCTGGCAATATCTTTGACCGCTTCTCGTTTGCCGATTGAGATATCCGATGGCCCCAGGTAGAGGGCGTGACCGCCCATGCGAAAAAAACCCGTCTCAAAGGAGATGCGCGTACGTGCCGATGGTTTGGCGAAGATCATGACCATGCTGTGATCTTTGAAGGGTTTGTAATCCTCACGCCGCTGAAATCTGGCTTTGATCTCCTTGGCCAATGCGAATGTTTCGTGAATTTCGTCAGCAGTAAAATCAGTGACGTGTAAAAAGTCGCGTTTCATGGTTTGATACTCCTTTCTTTTATTCTGCCATCACCGCTTCGATCTGTTCCAGTGCCCAGTCCACCTCTTCTTTTTTAATGACCAGTGGCGGAGCAAAACGGATCGTGTTTTCATGGGTCTCTTTGCAAAGTATGCCCCGGTCGGAAAGCCGGTAGCAGAAACGGCGGGCACCGCCGGCTTCGGGGAAGAGTTCCAGAGCGATCATCAAACCGCGCCCTCGAGCTTCTTTGATATGAGGGCTTTTGATCTGTTTCAGACCGCTGAGAAAATGGTTGCCCATGGCATCTGCATTTCCTATCATATTTTCTTCTTTGAGTACACGGATGGCAGTCCGTGCAATGGCGCATGCCAATGGGTTGCCGCCGAAGGTGGAGCCGTGTTCGCCGGGTTGTAATACGTCCATGACCTCATTGTTGGACAAAACGGCGGAGATCGGATAAAAACCACCGGACAGAGCTTTGCCTACCAGGGTAAGATCCGCCTCGATCCCCTCGTGCGCCTCGGCAAGCAAACGGCCGGTACGTCCCAATCCCGTCTGAATTTCATCCAGAATCAGAACCACATTGTTTTTATCACAGATTTCACGGGCTGCTTTGAGGTAGCCGTCCGGTGGTATGATCACGCCGGCTTCCCCCTGGATGGGTTCCACAGAAACCCTGCCGTATTGGGTGTGATGGCAGCTTCGAGTGCATCGGAATTTCCGAAAGGTATGATTTTGAATCCCGGTGTGAAGGGGCCAAAACAGTCTCGTGCCGTGGGGTCGGTGGAGAATCCGACAATGGTGATGGT
>DAOWNV010000192.1 GCA_030642405.1 Desulfosarcina sp. | reverse complement strand
ATCAGCATCATGGGGTTGATGAACCTTTTAAAAAGGGACCGCGGCACCACGATCGTTATGGTATCCCATGATCTTAACCTGGCAGCCATGTATGCTGACAGGTTGTTGCTGCTAGTTGATGGTCGTTTGGCGGTATGCGGCCCGCCGGAAAAAGTCATCGAAGAGAAAACCCTTGAAAAAGCTTATGGCTGCGGTCTTCTGGTGGATCGCAGTCCGGTTGGGGATTGGCCGAGGATCAATTTGATCAAGTAGTTCTTCTATGCAATCAGAAAAACTGGAAGATCACCTCAAAACCACTGACAGACACCTGTCTCACCCTAAAACATAACGAACGTTCATAGGAATAATCAGATATGAAATCAATAGAGCCCAAGGGTGTCGGACGATTGTGTTGGCTATCTTTTTTTATTTCAATATTTCTCATTGTCCCTACCTCATCCACAGGATTTTCAAAAGAATTCAAGGGCAGCTATCCCATTAAAGTTGGTGCCACAGTGGGAATGGTAGCTGATATCGTTCGTGAAGTGACAGGCGAGAAAGCCGCTGTAACCAATATCATCGGATCCGGTGTAGATCCCCATGTTTACAGCCCGACCCGCAGTGATGTCGCTGTCCTGCTGAAATCGGATATTATCTTTTACTCAGGTTTGCTGCTCGAAGGTCAGATGGCTGCTATTTTAGTCAAGGTTTCCAGTAAAAGGCCGGTATATGCTGTCACGGAACTCTTGAAAGCGGATTACTTGATCCATGATCAAACTACAAATCATCACGATCCCCATGTGTGGATGGATGTTCAGGGGTGGATCAAAGCGATTGCGGTGGTAACCAACGCCATGTCGTCCTTCGACCCGGCACATTCCAATTTGTATGAAAAGCAAGCATCCGGGTATAAAAACCGCCTCCAACGGTTAGACGAATACGCGAAAACATCGATCCGATCAATTCCCGATAATCAACGCGTTCTGGTCACAGCCCATGATGCCTTCAATTATATGAGCAGAGCGTACGGAATTGAAGTGATGGGAATCCAAGGCCTTTCCACCGAATCAGAAGCAGGGCTGAAGGACATTAACAGGTTGGTGGATCTGCTGCTAAAACGCAGCATCCCTGCCGTTTTCGTAGAGTCCAGCGTATCCGATAAAAACGTTAAAGCACTGATCGAAGGAGCGGCTTCCCGGGGTCACCTGGTGAAAATCGGTGGAGAGTTGTTTTCCGATGCCATGGGACCGGTTGGCACTTACGAGGGTACTTACGAAGGAATGATCGACCACAATGTCACCATTATCACCCGAGCCCTGGGTGGCAGTGCACCGGCCAAGGGGATGCAGGGGAAGCTTTATAGGGAAACATTGAGAGAAAAAAAATGAAATTGGATTCAAGCGTGCGGATGAAAACCATGTGGAAAAAAAAGTAATTCATCACTTGACCCCTCGAACTCTTGAACACTTGAAAATATGGAGCAGAAATGGCCCATACACGAAAAACAGCAGGTTCAAAAAAAAACTACACACAAGCCCAGGCTCCCTTATGTGTGAAAGACCTTACCGTAGCCTACCACCGCAAACCGGTTCTTTGGGATATCGACCTGACGCTACCGGAAGGTCAACTCATCGCCGTGGTAGGCCCCAACGGAGCCGGAAAAAGCACCTTCATCAAATCGGTTCTAGGATTGGTACCCAGGGCATCCGGTGCAATATCCATTTACGGCAAATCATACGAATCGCAACGGCACTTGGTGGGATACGTGCCACAGCGGGAGAGCGTTGACTGGGACTTTCCTGTCAATGCCCTGGATGTGGTAGCCATGGGCCTGTATCGACAAATCGGATGGTTCCGCCCTGTGAATAAAAACCACCGAAAAAAAGCACTGGATTCATTGGAGAAAGTGGGCATGGCCAATTATGCATACCGTCAGATCAGCCAATTGTCCGGTGGTCAGCAGCAACGGGTATTTCTTGCCCGGGCCCTGGCCCAGGACGCACGCCTCTATTTCATGGATGAACCTTTTGCGGGTGTTGATGCGGCAACGGAAAGGGCGATCATCTCGCTGCTCAAAGAATTGAAATCCGTCGGTAAAACCTGTGTGGTGGTACACCACGACCTGCAAACCGTACCCACGTATTTTGATCATGTGGTTCTTCTCAACATGCGGTTGGTAGATGCAGGTCCTGTCGAAACGGTTTTTAACGAAGAGAACCTGAAAAAAACCTATGGTGGCCGCCTGACCCTGCTCACCCATGCATTAAACGAATATGCAAAAACGCCACAATTTCCATCGAATACGGACTAAAGGCAATGAGAAATCGAGCAAAATTTATTCATAGAAATCTTTTGTCGATTTTAATTATCGTAGCAACCGTTTTGATCGGTACATCTTTCTCGCCGGCCGTCTCGGCCGGCAATTTAGCAACTGACAGCCTCCGGTCCGATCTGGTCCGTGTCTTCATGTTTCAAGACTACAACACACGGGTTGTTGTTACGGGAACCACACTTCTCGGTCTTGCAGCAGGCCTTATCGGTACGTTTCTTGTTTTGAGAAAACGCGCCTTGCTCAGTGACACACTGAGCCACGCTACCCTTCCCGGAATCGCACTGGCATTTATTCTCATGACCCTTGTCTCGGGAGACGGCAAGCAACTCCTGCCACTTATCATCGGAGCCGCCATCTTCTCAGTCCTCGGAACGCTTTCCGTACTGGCTATTCAACGATTTTCACGTCTTAAGGATGATGCAGCGCTGGGTATCGTCCTTAGCGTTTATTTCGGCTTGGGAGTTGCTCTGATGGGAATGGCCACAAGAATGGATGCGGGAAACGCTGCAGGTCTCTCATCCTTTATCTATGGCAAAACCGCATCGATGCTATTTTCCGACGCCCTTCTCATTGCCGGAACAGCTCTGGTAGCCGCCATTGCCTGCATTCTTTTTTTTAAGGAGTTCTCCATGGTTTGCTTTGACGCCGATTATGGCATGACCCAGGGATGGCCAGTTGCCAGGCTCGACTTTCTCATGATGGCCCTGGTGATCCTGGTGACGGTCATTGGCCTGCAGGCCGTGGGGTTGATCCTAGTGGTTGCGCTGTTAATCATTCCTGCAGCCTCTGCACGATTCTGGACCTTCCGCCTGCGAAACATGCTATGGTTATCCGGAGCCTTTGGTGCCTTGAGCGGCTTCGTCGGATCGGGTGTTTCCGCCCTGATGGCCAATCTGCCGGCAGGCGCCGTAATTGTCCTGACCGCTTCTCTTTTTTTTATTTTCAGCATGGTTTTCGGTTCTGCCCGGGGATTGCTTCACATTGGAATGGACCGTTTGCGCCTTGGGCGAAAAATAATGGATGAAAATCTGCTGCGGGATCTTTTTGAGTGGTCGGAAACCAATCCCAATGAAGGCACACCCGGCATTGAAATAAGCGCATTAAAGCACCGCCGGTCATGGACACAATCGGCCCTGAAAAAAACAATTCGCCGGCTGCACCGTCAAAAAACCATCAATGTTTATTCCGAAAATCGGGTCAATCTCAGCAAATCCGGCCGTTTGGCGGCATTTGAGGTGGTCCGTCGGCACCGATTGTGGGAAACTTACCTGATCACCCACGCGGATGTAGCCCCGGGAATAGTCGACCTGAGTGCGGACCGCATCGAACATGTTCTGGAGCCCGAGCTGATTCGTCAATTGGAAGAAAAACTGGAAGCAGAAACAAAAGAAAAATTATTAAGCAGCCCGCACACCATCTCGTTCACGGGAGCCGACGGCCATCGAACACCAAAAATGACTCGGTGAACAAGGAGTTGTTATGGAATGGACCTTCATCGATACATGGATTGTTCTTGTAGGCGCACTGAGTGCAGCTGCCTGCGCTTTGCTGGGCAACTACCTGGTGCTCAGGCGCATGAGCATGATGGGGGATGCCATCAGCCATGCTGTTTTACCTGGTCTTGCCATTGCCTTTTTGATCACCGGCAGTCGAGACAGCCTGCCCATGCTGGTTGGGGCAATTATAGTCGGGGTGGTAACGACCTTTATGATTCAGGGGATCGACCGCCTTAGCGGACTTGATCGCGGAGCCTCCATGGGGGTAGTTTTCACAACCTTATTCGCCATCGGGCTGATTCTCATCCGCCAAGCCGCCGACCATGTGGACCTGGACCCAAGCTGCGTTCTTTACGGAGCCATCGAGCTCACACCGTTGGATACGGTTGAGCTTTTCGGCCAGGAAATCCCCCAGGCTGCTATTACGAGCGGTTTAATGCTCATGGTGAACCTGGCTTTTGTGATCGTCTTTTTTAAAGAGCTGAAGATCACCTCCTTCGACCCAGCCCTTGCCACCACCATGGGATTCAACGCAAACGTTCTGCATTACATTCTGATGACCCTTGTGGCGGCAACAACCATTGCCGCCTTCGAAAGCGTAGGCAGCATTCTGGTTATCGCCATGCTCATCGTCCCCGGTGCTGCGGCTCATCTTATGACGGACCGTTTGGGCTGGATGCTCATAATCAGTGTTGTTTTTTCAGTTCTATCCGCATTTTTAGGCCACCTCTCAGCAATCACAATTCCGACCTGGTTCGGTTTCCAGGATACCAGCACTGCAGGCATGATGGCTCTTATTGCAGGGCTACTTTTTGTAGTGGTTTTCCTCTTTTCTCCTCGTTACGGCGTGTTCAGCCGAATGGTCAATCAATTCCTGTTGGGACTTCGCATTGTCGGTGACGACATCCTCGGTTTCCTTTACCGCTATCACGAGTTGGCTCCAGCCAATGCAGCACCAGTACCTGTCCCTGAAATACAAAATGCCCTTCAAACGGATATACCGGTAAAGGTGATGATCTGGAACTTGAGGCGCACGGGACTGATCTTGCGACAAAATGGAGGTTACACCTTGACACCATCAGGCAAAAAGGCAGGAAAGGGCTTGATCCGCAGCCACCGATTATGGGAATCCTATCTGTGCAATGTAATGGGTTACTGCAACACCGACGTTCATCGCCACGCCCATCAGTTTGAACACTTCACCGATACGAAGCTTCAGGAAGAACTGAGCCAGGTTACAGGAAATCCAGATTACGATCCGCATAACAGGAAAATCCCGATGTAGATGAAAAACCTTGACTTTATCTTACGATTTGCTAAAAGAGAAGACACTAAGGTGCCGAAAGGCTTAAGAGGGAATCCCGTTAAAATCGGGTACGGTCCCGCCGCTGTGTTCGGGGACGAAAGTCGCAAGAGCCACTAGTACAGACAGTGTACCGGGAAGGCGCGGCAAGTAGAACAATCCGAAAGTCAGAAGACCTGCCTTATATAGTGTCGAGATTGATACTATACAACAGTCATGCCTGCGATGAACT
>DAOWNV010000165.1 GCA_030642405.1 Desulfosarcina sp. | reverse complement strand
GATTGTGATTCACGCAATTCAAAACTATCGTCGATACCGCGAATGCTGCGACCGCGTGCCATGGCTCCCATTGCGTTTTAAATTCGTTCGGTAAACTGAATGCTCCCAACTGCTATACTTTTTGTTCACCGGCGATCCCGTTTAGCGTCAGCTTTTTTCCAACGAATTGTGAACCCATTTGCGATGGGCCGTTGCGAAAGATGCGTAATCCTTAAATTCGGCCAATTCTCGGAGTCTGTCGTATGCAATAATGACATTTTTCGGCCTGGGGGGTCTGGATTTCATTATAGCCAACATGTGGCCATTTTGAGGGATGGTCGGCAACGCCGACACGAACCATATTTAGATCGATGTATACCAAGCATCGCAACAGATGTTCTCCTGTTTCGATTGCGGTCGAATGGTACCGATCCTCCCTATATCGTTGAACAGGAACAACAGTATTTACATGGATGGATCTAACCGGACGCTACTGATATAGAATAGCCAAAAAGAATATAAAAATATTGACATTTTGTGTTACCTAATACAATAAATTTTCGAGAAAAACCATAATCCTGTTAAAAAACTATTCATTGTCCCCTTGAACTCCCAAAAATCAGATTAAAGGATCCGGTAAGAAATGCAAACATCAACAAAATACATTTCCAATAACGGTGTCAGAATTGCCTATCAACTTATTGGAGAGCGATCCGACATACCACTTGTTATGGTTATGGGCGTATCAAGCGTTAAAGAAGATTGGCGCTTTTTTTCACATAATCTTGCAAGCAACAGACAAGTTATTGTTCTGGATAACCGTGGTCAGGGTGAAAGTGACGTGGCACCAGGGCCTTATTCAATAGAAACCATGGCAAAAGATGTAATGGCCATAACCAGGGCGCTTGAGATCAATCAATTTGACTTATTGGGTATGAGCATGGGAGGAATGATTTGCCAGCAGATTGCCACAGACACACCGGAATCAATTCGCAAACTGGTTTTGATGAGTACGTCGCACGGCGGTCCAAACCAGACACACATGAAACCTGAAAGCGCCCAGGCTCTTCAAGCCAACCCTGGTGCATCCCTTTTTGAAAAAGCCAGTAAAGCAATGGCTGTAAACTTTACTCCAGACTGGATAGAAAAAAATCCTGAAGCATATAAGGAGTCTATTAACGAATCACTTAAACAAAAAAGATCAGGAAAAGGCATCTTTCATCAAATGATGGCCGTAACGAAATTCAACCTGGAAGAAGAAATCAAAAACATAAATATACCAGTACTGGTTATTCATGGCACCAAAGATCAACTCCTCGACGTTACAAATGGAAAAATGATTTCTGAAAAAATACCTGGGGCAAAATTTATTCCTATTCAGGATGCAGGTCACATGACATGGATAGTCGATAATGGGGAAACAGAAAAACAGATTAACAGTTTTCTGGGAAATTAATTCAGGTTGTTGAACACTTCTTTGATTTACTGTTTAGAAGCTATTCAATTTTTATATCATATCACTCATAATGAATTCAGATACTTAGGACCATATCCTTACATGAATAATGGATGGGACCTCTTTACTTTACCGACACAGTCTGTTAACGGGAGAGATAATACTTTTATAATTAACGAAATCACTAAAGATATCATAGGAACCGAGTTTTAAGTTATTGACTCCGTGAATGGAAAATAAACGCCAAGAGGCGTTGAAGGAGAACACTGAGCAAAATGTTCAGGTGTCTTTTCATGGTCCGTTTTAGTATCTGATCCGCCGGATTATAATAAATTACCGTTGTGAATAAGAGAAATCAAGGATGAAATGGCAGGTTTGCACTACCTGTAATATCAACTCAGAAAGGAGATAGAATGCGTTTTGAATTTACCGAAGACCAAATTGCATGGAGGGATAAGATAAGGGACTTCCTCAGGCAAAATGTCACCCCGGCTATACAACAAGAGAAGAGAAACTCAGACCCAATTACCAATGGTCCTTTGGCAAAGGCTTTTCTTGAAAAAGTCAAAAAGAAAGGGTGGATTGGAATTGGCTGGCCCAAGGAATATGGTGGAATGGGCGAAACGATGGTTAAACAGTTTATTTTTCTGGAAGAGTTCAGAACCGCTAAAGCCCCCGCAATTGGAATGACACTAACTTCTTTAGCGCCGACCATCATGAGCGTCGGCTCAGATGAGATGAAAAAGGAGTGGATCCCGAAAATCGTGGATGGTGAAATTGAATTGGCGCTGGGTTACTCCGAGCCGGATGCGGGATCGGATCTGGCCAATTTAAAAACCGAAGCCGTTATTGACGGCGATGAATTCGTCATCAACGGCCAAAAAACCTGGAATAGCGAAGGACATGTGGCAACACACGAGTTTCTGGCCTGCCGGACTGATCCGGATGTCCCTAAACACAAGGGTATTTCAATTATCCTGGTGCCCATTGATTATCCAGGTGTAAAAGTATTACCGATACACACATGGGGAGATGTACGAACGAACGAAGTCTTTTTTGATAATGTCCGGGTACCTCGCAGCAATCTGGTCGGGAATCTGAACGAAGGTTGGACTTATGCTATGATGGCCCTGAATTTGGAAAGATTCGATATCGGTTCAATTGCTGACGTCAGAAGGTTATTGATCGAGGTTGTCGATTTTCTTAAAAGTACAACCGTTGATGGAGAAGTACTCTCTAAAAATACAATAGTCAGGCAGCGGGTTGCTGAATTGTACTCGGAGTTGGAAATATGCAAATGGTTTGCCTACGCCGCCGCCGCGATGATTGACGAAAAAAAGTTTCCGATGAAGGAAATGTTAATGGGTAAAGTTATGGGAAGTGAGTTAAAAGCTAAAGTCGGTGATATAGGAACGCAAGTAATGGGCCTTTATGGTCAGTTAAGACAACATTCAAAGTGGGTTCCAGTCAATGGTGATGTGGAAAGGTTGTTTCGCGTAGCGCCGTTGTTTCGTTTTGGAGGCGGAACCAACGAGATTATGCGTGATATCATAGCACAAAAGTCGTTGAAACTACCACGCGAAGGTGCACGATAATAATCGACATACCAACTGACTGTTAATGAATTTTGAAAAAAAGGTGGGATATGGATTTCAATTTAACAATAGAACAAAAAATGATAAGGGATAGTGCCCATAAGTTTTTTGCCAAGGAACTAACAAAAGAAAAGATACGGGAACTTCAAGAAAATAATACTGAAATCGAAGAGGGTTTCTGGAAAAAGATTGCTGAGCTTGGTTGGCTGGGAGTGTCTTCTTCCCAGAACTCGTCCGATGAGGGCTTGAGTTTGATGGAGCTGGCCGCGTTATATGAAGAGTGCGGTCGCTCATTGATGCCTACGGTTTTTTACTCGACCATAGCCTCGGCGCTCTGTATTGCAAATTGTGGCAACGCCGATCAAAAAACGGAACTGCTTCCGGCAATTGCCGACGGTAAGATAAAGGTTTCCATGGCAATCACCGAGCCGCAGGTTTCGCACGACCTGAATTATCTGGAAACCAGAGCCCAAGTGATCAATGGTAAATACTACGTTTCCGGACAAAAACTCTTCGTGCCGAACACCAATACCGCCGACTACTTAATTGTGGCAGCTCGTACCGAAGATAACACATCCGATACCGGTATATCACTTTTTCTCATCGATAAGGCAAGTGAAGGGATAACGTTTGAAGCACTAAACACCTTTGGATTGGACAGTCAGAGCGAAGTTGTCCTGGATAATGTCGAAGTACCGGCTGATCGGATTATCGGGGAACGGGGAACCGCAAAGAATATCATCAGGAAAACAACAGATCAGACTACGGCTTTACAGTGTGTGGAAATGGTTGGTGGTGCTAAGGAAGTGATCAGGATGACGGCGGATTATATTAAAAAAAGGGTGCAGTTTGGTCGACCCATTGGAAGCTTCCAGGCAGTGCAACACCATATGACAAAAATGGCCATGGATATTGAAGGATCCTATTACACAGCCTATAATGCAGTATGGAGGTTAAGCGAGGGGAAACCCTGCGCAAAGGAGATATCGCTGGCTAAAGCCTGGATTGGAAATGCTTATAGAGAAACGACAATTATGGCGCATCAACTTCATGGTGGTATAGGTTATGCGCTTGAGTACGATTTGCACTTGTATTCCAATCGCGCCAAAACAACAGGAATCTGGCAGGGAACAAGTGATTATCATTATCAAAAACTGGCAGATGAATTAGGTATGTAGATTTTTAAAACCGGATAAATCATGTCCGACTATCGCTCTAACATAATCAGGAGGTTATTATGGCAGTATCAAACGTAGAAACATCCAATGGTCCAAATGAAATCATCGCTCGAGCAACTTCTCATTGCAGAACCATCACAGAAACGGATATCGTCACTTTTATCAATGTAGTTGGCCTGCATGAGCCACCGTTTATTGATATGGAATATATCAAATCATCGATGCCGGAAAGCCACCAAAAAAGATTCGCTCCCGCACCTTTTTTGATTTCCGTGGGTATGGGGCTGATGGCACCTAAAATAATGGACGTTATCACAGAGGTTTCAAAAAAAGAGAAACTCGGGATATTCATGGGTATGGTCGGGGTGGAGGCCAGAGTAAAAGCACCGGTTTATCCCAATGATACACTGCATGTCGAACTGGAAGCCGGCATTAAACGGAAGACCAGTAAAGGTATGATTCTGGTGGATCTGAGACACCTTCTCAAAAAACAGACTGGAGCCGTCACAGTTGATTTCGTCGAAACAATAATGATGAGCCCGCCCCTGTAAGAAGGCTCTTAGGATTGAGGATACAGTCAATTTACTTTCAAGAAGAATTAAGATTATTAACGGCATATAATGCTTATCTGTGAGGGCACTCATGTATGATCAACTTTTCAGTCCAATTAAAATCAACAACCTGGAAGTTAAAAATAGAGTTGTCTACCCTGCACTTGGGTTGATGTATTCGCTCGATGGTACTTTAAATGATCGTTATTATAATTTTTTTCAGGAAAAAGCACGAGGCGGTGCAGGAATCGTTACGGTAGGCCCGGTAGGAATCGACGAGTTGGGATCCGGTATGCTTACCATGTTGCTGGATAGTGATGAGGCAATCCCGTCCTTTAAGAAAATGACTGGATTAATCCAAAAGGAAGGGGCTCGAGCCTGGATACAATTGTTCCATGCCGGTGCATATTCACAACCTTTCATCATCGGTGGCAAACAACCTATGGCGCCTTCTGCCATTTTCTCCAAGTATTCTAAAACAACACCGAAAGAGATGACCATAGAAGACATCAAAGGAGTTCAAAAAGCCTTTATTGATGCCGGGGTCAGAGCCAAAAAAGCCGGGTTTGACGGTGTGGAGATCATTGGTTCTGCGGGCTATTTAATTACTCAGTTTCTATCACCACTTAAAAACCATCGCACTGACGAGTATGGCGGCAGTTTTGAAAACAGGGTACGCTTTCCCTGCGAAATCATCAAACAGTTAAAAATCGCGTTAGGTCCCGATTTTCCGGTTTCCATACGCATGGCCGGAAATGATTTTGTTGAAGGCAGTAACACTGATTCAGAGACCCCGGAATTTGCGAAGGTATATGAAAAAGCCGGTGTGGATTTGATCAGTGTTACAGGAGGCTGGCATGAAACAAAGGTTCCCCAAATGACTACCAATCTGCCCAGATCCGCTTTTGCCTACTTGGCACATAACATAAAGGAGGCCGTCTCTGTGCCGGTTATCGCTGCAAATCGAATCAATACTCCTGAAACAGCCGAATCTACACTGAAGGACGGATATGCTGATATGGTAAGTATCGGCAGAGCCCTGATCGCAGACCCACACTGGGTAAGAAAAGCTCAATCCGGAAAAAGGGATGAAATCCGACCTTGTATTGGCTGCCTGCAAGGTTGCATGGATGGAATCATGAGCGGTAATTCCGTCAGTTGTGTCTCCAATCCGTTGGCAGGATACGAAAATGTCAGAAAGATCCAAACTACCGAATCCCCAAAAAAAGTGATGGTTATCGGAGCCGGTCTGGCCGGCTTAGAAGCAGCAGTAACCTCAAAACAGGCAGGCCATAATGTTCACCTGTATGAAAAAAACAGTGAGATTGGTGGTCAACTCCGGATCGCTTCGGCACCGCCTCACAAAGAAGAACTGATGGAGTTTATGCGCTATTACAGTACAATGCTGAAAGTTCATGATATTCCAGTTCATCTGAACAGCGAGGTGACACAGGAATTGATCCAAAAAGAGAATCCTGATCACATTCTCGTCGCTGAAGGTGCCGAGCCTCTTATTCCAGCTATTGAAGGTTTGGACGATCCTTCCGTCATAACAGCATGGGAGCTGTTGCAAAACAATTTGCGACTCGGTAAAAAAGTGGCTATAATCGGTGGTGGATCGGTTGGACTCGAGTCGGCATTGTTCGTTGCAGCCAAGGGGACTTTGACACCGGAAGCCCTGCACTTTCTTATGACCTACGATGCAGAAACGTACCAGCGCCTAAAAGAACTGATGTTCAAAGGTAACGT
>DAOWNV010000057.1 GCA_030642405.1 Desulfosarcina sp. | reverse complement strand
CAGGTATGATGTTCTTGTCCGATGATGAGGAACCGATCTATCTACAAGCACTGGTCCTAGACCAGATGGCGTCCATCATGTTCAGTCATGCCATTTTGACTGCTCTGTTGACTCGAGAGCGAACAGGAATTGGCCAGGAGCTTCATGTATCTTTGTATAGCTCCGCCATAATGTTAACTCATGCTAATATTTTGGCAAGCAGTATGATGAAACAAAATCCAATAAGACGGTGGGACAGATATAAAAACTCGCCACTACGAAACAATTTTAAATGCAAGGACGGCAAATGGCTGATGGGAACTAACCATCCGGAACAAAAGTACTGGTCGAGATTCTGCCAGGCTACGGATATGGAGCACTTGATAGACAATCCACGATATGCGCAAGCCGAAGATCGTCTGAAAAATGCAGAAGAATTGGTGAAAACATTCGATGAAGTGTTTTCTATGAAAACACTTGAGGAGTGGATGGAAATTTTTATTTTTAAAGGATTGATGTTCGCACCTATTCAAAAACTATCGGAAGTGATCGAGGATCCCCAAGCTGATGCCAACAACTACATTGTGGATTTCGACCATCCTTATCTCGGAAAAATCCGTATTCCCGGCTATCCGGCATCGTTCAGCGCTAATACTGCCGGAACCCATACTGCTGCCCCCGGACTGGGAGAACATACAGACTTTGTCATGAAAGACATAGGGGTTTCGGAACAGGAAATTCAAGCTTTGAGAGTGGAGGGCATCATTAAGTAAAACAAGCGGATTTCAGTGGCGAAATGCTTAAATAGAAAAAACCAAAACATAATCAAGGGGGGAATCAATGGACGAAAAAATTCAGCAAAACATGATGAGTCGTGTTGCCATGGGCGATTGTTTGAGGAGAACGACAAAGCGTTATCCCAACGATATTGCGGTGAAGTCCGGGGAAAGGACGATTAGTTATAAAGAGTTGAATGACAAGGCAAATCAATTTGGCCACAGTTTGCTTAAGCAAAACCTTACCAAGGGGACCAAAGTAGCTTTTGTAGCTCCAAATTGTATTGAGTTTTTCATTGCGTTTTTCGGTTGTGCCAAATCCGGCATGGTTTTGGTGTCTATTAACCCGCTGTTCAATAAAAGCGAGATGTCTTTTGCAGTAAATGACACAGACTGTAAACTATTTGTTTTTGATGGTAATATTCTACCCCTTATTGAAGGTACATTTGACGAATTCAAAAAGATTGATCAATTTATTGCCTTTAATTCCCCTTCAGATAAATTCACGGACTTTTATGGTTTGATGGATGGTTGCGCTACTGATGAGGTGGAAGTTTTTATCGAAGATCGGGATGTTGTCACTATATGTTTTACAGGCGGAACCACCAGTTTTCCAAAGGGGGCCGAACTGACTCACATGAGTATATTTACCAACGTCAGTAGCTTTGCGATGGATCTTCATTTCGCGCCGGACGATAGGCTCGGGATCGTCCTGCCCCTGTTTCATATTGCTACACTGGTAAGCACCATGTTTTCGATATGCACAGGCGGTACCGTTGTCACCATCCCACAGGTGGATCCGAGAGTTATCATGGATACGATTCAAAATGAAAAGTTAACAATGACACTGATCATGCCGACTTTATTCCGCCCGATGATGTTACAACCCGATTTTGATGAATACGATCTTTCTTCGCTCCGCCTCATCATATATTTCGGTGCTGTAATGCCGGAGGAGTTAATGCATGAGGTAATGGAAAAGATATGTCCCAACTTAGGGCTGGCTTTCGGTCAAACAGAGATGGCACCCAGTGTTACAGTCTTTAAGCCTGAGCATCATCTCACTCATCCCAAGTCGCTGGGTTTGAGTACTATTCACTGTGAAATTGAGGTTATGGATAACAGCGGAAATATTTTGCCGAGAGGTGAAATTGGAGAATTCGTTTATCGTTCGCCTTCGATGATGAAGGGGTATTATAATAAAGAAGAGATAAATAAAGAGGCGTTTGCGTACGGATGGTTTCACAGTGGAGATCTCGGCTATCTTGATGAAGATAATTTCCTGTATTTTGTTGATCGTAAAAAGGATATGATCAAGACAGGCGGGGAAAATGTAGCCTCCATTGAAGTGGAGAAAACCATATATCTGGATCAGCGCGTATTGGAGGCCTATGTGGTTGGATTAAGCCATGAAAGATGGAGTGAGGCAATCACGGCTTTTGTTGTTCCCAAGCCAGGGGAAACAATAAAAGAAGAAGAAATCATCTCCTTGTGCAAAGAGAAAATGACAGGGTATAAAGTTCCAAAAAGAGTCATTTTTCTGGAAGAGCTGCCAAAGAGTTCAGTGGGCAAGGTACTTAAATTCAAGCTGAAAGAAACACATAAAGATTTGTATGAGGGCGAAAATTAGACAATCGCGGTGCTGACCTGCGCCGGGGGCCGTACAAGCAAACGCAGTCTGATTGTGCGGTTCACGGTGTCAGGTCGAGTACCTTGTTCCGGCGCGTAGCCGGTAGGAACAAGCACTTCACACAATTTCTTGATTCTGCCATTTTTGCATAGGCGGTAAAACTCAGATTGAATTTTTTTCATATTTCTTTTTCAGGAGGGAACTGCATGGGGAGTGAAAAGCCGATCAAATCAAAAAATGAGATTCAGTTCAATAATGACCATGAGATGGTGCGTCGCTCAGTAGGGGATTTTATAAATAAGGAGATCAATCCCTATATTGATGAATGGGAGGCGGCTAAGCTAACCCCACTGAAAGAGCTGTTTTTGAAAATGGGAAAACTCGGCTTTCTTGGTATCCGTTACGACCCCAAGTACGGCGGTCAGGGCCTGGACTACTGGTATGAGACCGCATTCCTGGAAGAACTTGGACACATTAAAGCCCAAGGACTGTCCATTGCCATTTCAGTTCAGACCAACATGGCC
The DNA here is from genome assembly GCA_030642405.1 of Desulfosarcina sp. Classification (GTDB taxonomy): domain Bacteria; phylum Desulfobacterota; class Desulfobacteria; order Desulfobacterales; family Desulfosarcinaceae; genus Desulfosarcina. The sequence continues at coordinate 9,032 of DAOWNV010000057.1, read as the reverse complement.
ACTCCTGCCATCGCCGAGTTCGGTAGCGAAGCCATCAAGGACAAGTACTTGCGTGGTGCGATTGCCGGTGAGTTGATCGGCGCTATCGCCGTCACGGAACCGGGGGCCGGATCCGACGTGGCCGCCATGCAAAGCACTGCCAAAAAAGAGGGGGGCTATTACATTCTCAATGGCTCCAAAATGTTCATAACCAACGGTGTTCAAGCTGATTTTTTTACCCTGCTCGCCAAGACCAGCGACAAACCCGGTTATCATTCTTTCAGCCTGTTTGTGGTGCCTTCGGACCTGCCTGGAGTCACTGTTGGACGCAAACTTGAAAAAATAGGTGCTTGGTGCAGCGATACCGCCGAGCTCTTTTTCGATAATGTCAGGATTCCGGCTGAAAACCTGATCGGCAAAGAAGGCGAAGGCTTTATTTACCAGATGAAACAGTTTCAGCACGAACGCTTTTCCCTGTTGCCACCCACGTATACTGCCTGCCGGAAAATCATTGACATGACAGTGGAATATCTCAAGGAGCGAATGGTCTTCGGAAAGCCTCTGATCAAAAAGCAAGCCCTTCAACACCAGCTGGTGGACTGGATTACGGAAGTGGAGTGCCTGAAACAACTCACCTACCAGATCGTTCGCATCAAGATGGCCGGACTGGACCCTACCAAGGAGATCTCCATGGCCAAGCTCAAGGCCGGCATTATTATTACACGCCTGTCGGCTGACTGTCTGCGGATGCACGGTGGTATGGGCTTTATGGATGAAATGCTGATCTCCCGATATTACCGGGATTCCATCGGGCTCTCTTTTGGGGGGGGCGCAGATGAGGTCATGCGGGATGTTATCGCCAAAATGGAGGGTTTTTAGAGACCCCGCCACGCAGGAGGATGAAAACACCCAGAGAAAAACGTGACCCATGCTCAATTATTTGGTATTTGTACGATTAGTCACGGCACAACCCTTTTGGAGCGGAGTCGGTTTGTGCCCCATTTGGTGAGATTATTCTTAAACCCTCATTATGGAGAAACTTAATGGCTGACAATTTTGAAATAACCGAAGAGATGAAAGCTCAGATCGGCTGGACATCCAGTCCCTGGTCGTATGAGGTGACCCGTACCAGCGTGCGAGCCTTTGCTAGGGGCGTTGGATATACCGATCTTGTCTACTACGATGTGGAGTCGGCCAGAAAAGCAGGATATCGTGATCTGCCCGCCCCTACAACATATCTTGGCACCGCAATTTTCATCCCTGGTCAAAGTGACGACTTCCTCCCATTTGCTCCCGGATCCCATCCGTCAGTCGATCACGGACTGCCCGGATTACTGGACGGTGGAACGGAAACCGAATACTTTGGCGATATTTGTGCCGGTGACACACTTACCTGTGTCAACAAGCTGGACGACTTGTTCACGAAAGAGAGTAAAGGACTGGGAACCATGCTGATTATGTCGTCGGAGTCTACCTATACCAACCAGGATGGTAAGGTGGTTGCCGTCCAACGGTCCCAGGCAATATTCTATTAAAAAGGGAGGATGAAAAATGACAATCACATGGGAAAATATCAAGGAAGGCGACATCATACCTGAACTTAAAAAAAACCCAGGTGTCTCACAACTGGTAAAATATGCTGCCGGATCAGGCGATTTCAATCCCTTGCATCACGATTTCAATTTCTTTCAAGCCAAGGCCATAGGCTCCATCATCGTTCATGGGCGGTTCAAGTACGCCACCCTTGGTGAATGCGTTTCCAACTGGATGGGACATGTCGGTCACATTAAAAAAATTTCATGCCAGTATCGCGGCATGGATTTTCCAGATAAGGAGATCACCTGCAAGGGTACTATCGAACGCAAATGGGAGGAAAACGGTGAAAAGTTAGTGGAGCTATCCGTCTGGACTGAAAATGACGAAGGCAAAAACACCACACCTGGATCCATCATTGTCTCCTTCAACAACTAAGGATTGGCCGAAAGAACTGCTACGAAACACTGATTAGCCATCGCCGAGATCGAGGAAAAATCCAACTACAATCGTTTTAGCAGTTGGTTGGCAGCCGTCAGTAGCGGATCCCATACCGGGCCGAACGGCGGTGCATAGGCCAGGTCCGTTTGAACAAAATCAGCTACCGTCATTTTATTATGTAAGGCCACGACCGCGGCATTGATGCGGTGGGCCGCACTTTCGTGTCCCACCATCTGTGCGCCCAGCAACCGTCCGGTTTTTTTCTCCCCGACCAGATGGACCAGGATCGGTGTTGCACCGGGGTGGTTGTGTGCCCGGGAAGAACTTTTAATCACCACCTCCACCGCTTCAAAGCCGTAACTGCGGGATTCTTCCACACAAAGGCCTGTACGGGCAACCTGAAGATCGAATACTTTAAAGACTGCAGTGCCGGCAATGCCGTCAAGTTCGGTGGGCTTTCCGCAGACATTGTCCGCTACGGCCCATCCGGCGCGGTTTGCCCGCAAGGCCAAGGGGATCCAGGTTTTTTCACCGGTGACCACGTGAAAGGCATCGGCACAATCACCGGCAGCGTACACGGCAGGGTCCGATGTCTGCATGTTTCTGTTTACAGCAATGGCGTTTCCGATGCCTGTTTCGATGCCGGCGTCGACCGCAATTTCACTGTTCGGTTGGATACCAACGGCGACCAGCACAAGATTCGCTTTTAACATCCGGTCTTTGCAAACAACCTGCAACTGTCCGTCTGTTTCCTCGATTCCCGTGATCTCACAACCCAAATGCAATGGAACAGCGTTGGCCGCCAGCTCCTGCTCGACAGCCTGAGCCAGGTCCCTTGGCATCCAGGGAAGCAGATCGGGTCCGGGTTTGGCCATTTCAACCTTAATTCCCCTCTCCCGCAGTGCTTCAGCCATCTCAAGGCCGATGTATCCCATGCCGATAATGACTACTTTTTGTACACAGTGTTCTCGGATATAATCCTTGATTTTTCGACCGTCATCCAGGCTTTTCAAGGCCAACACACCAGGTAGCTCGAAACCCGGCAATGCCGGAATCTTTGGGCGTCCACCCGTAGCGATCAGCAGGTGATCGAATGCGTAACGAAAAGATTTTCCACTATATTGTATCGTTCCGGAGACGGTTCGGTTTTTCCTGTCGATAACTTCAACTATATGGCCGGTCAACAGATCAATTCCCTGTTTGTCGCGAAACACCTGGGCTTTTCTGACCACGAGGTCTTCTATTTTACGGTCTGCATCAGCGATGTTGTACGGCATTCCGCAGGCACTGTAGGAAACGTCTTCAGTTTTTTCCAGAACGACGACATTCAGGTCGGCCATGGTCCTTTTTGCGCGACTGGCAGCACTCATGCCGGCAGCATCGCCTCCGATTATGACAAAATTCATGGTTCACCTATGCGTTTTTAATGGTGGTTATTTAAATTTCCGGAGTGTTGGCCAATGTGCGTTTCACCGTGCACAGTCCAGCGGCACGTATTACCGCCTTCCTGTATTTTTCTGGAAAGCCGGGTGGCAGGTGGATATCCATTTTGATCTGCATTTCCATTGGCTTCTCCCTTGTGCCGATAGTATCGTAAAAAAGATCGAAAGCTTGTAACCTATGTGGTTAGCTTTTAGCAATTAGCTTTTTGATAATTTCATGTACGTATAACAGAGAGCACAGAGAACTAAAGCTTAAAACGTTGAATTCCCTCTTTGAGCCTTTCCAGGGATGCACAAGTCTTGATTTTGGCCTTGTAGCACCGTTCTTTGGGTAACGCTATGGGTAACGCTATGTAGCGTAATATATTGAGCTCGGATGGATCGGGAGCTTGCTCAATTGCAGTCAAGACCGAACCGTCCGGAAGGGCTTTGCATGCGGCTTCGGCAAGTTTCTTCGCAGTACCCTGTTTGACTGGAGTAAACGACCGGTGATTGTAATTTCCAACCATCCTTTCTATTGAATTATAAAGGGTGCCCGCACCTCTTCTCCTGAAAGAACTTTTTTGATATCTTCTTCGAGATCACCTTGGGATACCATACCGATCACTGAATGGACGGCTTCGCCTCCCTTAAAAATCATCAGGGTCGGGATGGATTTGATTCCGTACCGAATCGCCACGTCCTGGTGTTCATCCACGTTGCACTTGGCAAAAATCATCTGATCCTCATAGGTTTCCGCCAACGATGCAAAGGCCGGGGCCATGGCTTTGCAGGGGCCGCACCAGGGGGCCCAGAAATCGACGATAACGGGTTTGGTGGCTTTAAGAACAACGTCATCGAATTGATCCTTTTGAATTTCCGTAACGATGTCGGACATGAATATACTCCTTTGTTAGGATTTAAAACTTTGGAAACATATAGTAGTTTTTCCGATATTACCGGTATGGCAAAAGTTCTTAACAACATTCGTGCCAAAAATTGATATTTCGGACTTTACCTCAACGTTGGGGAAACGCTTGTCAAACACATAGTTGTAAAAAACACAAATCCGCCTAAATCACACAATGTGTGCGGCGGACTTGTTTTATCATAGTAAAAAAACGACTCGAACTGCGGTTACTGCCGGAGCCCTATTCGTTTAAAACCAGATTACGGATAAAGGGTAGAATGCTTTCTCGCATGTCAGGTTGTTCCAGGGAGAAAACCAGGTTGGCCATCTGAAAGCCCGCTTTATCGCCACAGTCGAACCTGGTTCCTTCGTAGCGGAAACCATAAATATCCTGTGTTTTGAGCAACCGTGCCATGGCATCTGTGATTTGGATCTCACCGCCGGCGCCAACCTCTTTGCGGTCCAAGATTTCAAAAATTTCAGGCGTTAGAATATAACGACCGATAATGGAGAGGTTTGAAGGCGCTTCTTCCGGTTTCGGCTTTTCTACCAATCCCCGGATTTTCGTGATGCCTTCCACAGGCGGATCAGCGTCCAGAATACCGTATTTCCCCGTTTCCTTCGGGTCTACCTCCACCACCGACACGATGGAAGACTGCAGCTCATCAAATTTTTCGACCATCTGTTTCATGACCGGCTTTTCCGCCTTGACGAGATCGTCAGCCAGCAGAACGGCGAAGGGTTCGTTGCCGACGATATTCCTTGCACACCAAATAGCGTGGCCCAACCCACGGGGTTGATTCTGCCGGGTATAAATGATGGAGCCGGACTGGGGAATCAGTGAGAGCGTTTCTTCCAGCTGCTTCTCTTTGCCTCGGGCTTCAAGCATCTGTTCCAGTTCGCTTACATGGCCAAAATGATCCTCTATCGACTTTTTACTCCCACCTGTGACAAAAATAATCTCCGTAATACCTGATGCATAAGCTTCTTCAACCGCGTACTGAATCAATGGTTTGTCCACAACGGGAAGCATCTCTTTCGGAATGGCTTTGGTCGCAGGCAAGAACCGGGTACCCAGCCCTGCTACGGGGAAAACGGCTTTTCTGACTTTCATTTATCCTCCAATGCACAGTATGTTTACAAGATGGTGCCGGCAATGCGTAGTGTTGCTGTTTTCAAGCGGGTTCCACCCAGCAGAGGGGATCTTCGATGACACCGTATTGAATATCCTGAATCGCCTGGAAAAATTTTTGGGCCAGCTTGCCGACTTTTCCATCTCCGATGGAGATCACCGTGTCTTCATATTTTAGTTCTCCCACGGGAGAAATCACCGCTGCGGTACCGGACCCGAAAATTTCTTTCAAATTGCCGGACCGGCTGGTTTTGATGACCTCCTCGATGCTGATTTTCCTTTCTGTTACTTTTATCCCCCACGAACGCCCAAGCTTGATTACCGAATCGCGGGTAATGCCGGGTAGGATGCTTCCCGAGAGCATGGGCGTGATCAGTTCGTCGTCAATCACGAAAAATATGTTCATTGCCCCTACTTCCTCGACATATTTTTGTTCCACCCCATCCAGCCACAGCACCTGTGTGTAGCCGGCCCTATGGGCTTTATCCCCTGCCAGCAGGCTGGCGGCATAATTGCCCATTGTCTTGGTGTCGCCCACTCCTCCGCGAACAGCCCGCACATGTTCTTTGGTCACCATGATTTTAACCGGGTTGAACCCTTCGGCGTAATAGGCGCCAACCGGAGAGAGAATAATAAAAAACCGATAGGTGAAGGAAGCGCGAACGCCTAAAAAGGGATCCATGGCGATGATGGTTGGCCGAATGTACAGCGATGTACCAGGAGCGCTGGGAATCCAATCTTTTTCGACGGCAAGCAGTTGTTTTAGCGCATCCAGCGCAAAAGCTTCGTCAATTTCCGGAATACATAGCTTGTGATTGGAGACGTTCAATCGTTTAAAATTCTCCTGTGGACGGAAAAGCTGAATGTCGCCCTTCGTATTCCTATAGGCTTTCAGTCCTTCAAATACACCCTGGCCATAGTGAAGAACCATTGTGGAAGGATCCATTGTAAACGAATGGTAAGGCTCGATGCGGGGATTATGCCACCCTTTTTCCACGCTGTAATCCATGTTAAACATGTGATCCGTGAAAATGGTGCCAAAACCCAAATTGTTTTCATCAGGTTTGGTTTTCAGCTGATCGGCTTTGGTGGTTACTATTTGCATGATGGGATCCTCCTTGGTGCGTAAAACGGACACAACCCGTTATACGGATTAAGCAATGAAAATTATAGAAAAATCAGTCAACTATGCTACACTTATTTTATTGTCGAGTCAACGCAGGAAACAAGAGGATTCATACGCCCCGTCCGGTAACCGTCCATGTCCAAGCAAACATAACGATATCCCAATGCACGTATTTTCCCGCTGACGGTATCCATAACAGTCTCATCAAAAAGCCGGAAACGATCTTCCGGTGGCACTTCAATGCGGGCAAGATCGCCATGGCTTCTCAACCGAACTTGTTTGAATCCGGATTTAATCAGATAATCTTCGGCCTGTTCTATGCGTTTCAATTCCGCCTCGGTCACCTTCCTATGATGAGGAATACGAGAAAGCAGGCAGGCAAACGCTGGTTTGTCCCAATGGGGCAGCCCTTTTTGCCGCGAAAGTTCTCGAATTTCACCTTTTGTCAACCGGGCTTCAGCAAGGGGGCTTCGAATACCCAGTTCGGACAGGGCTCGCAGTCCCGGACGATAATCCGATTCGTCGTCAAGGTTATTACCATCCACGACCTTATCAAATCCTAATTTTTTGGTAAACTGGATAATTTCCGTATACAGCTTTTTTTTACACAGGTAACAGCGGTCGAAAGGGTTGGTGATTATCTCTTTTGGAAGCGGTAGTGCAAGGATTTTGTGCTGAATGCCCAACCAGTCACTAAACCGCTTAGCGTCTTTTCGTTCTCGCGATGGGGTATAGGGTGTCTGAACGGTTATCGCCAAGGCATTTTTACCCAACACCTCATGGGCGACATATGAGAGAAAAGCGCTGTCCACGCCTCCGGAAAAGGCGATTGCGCAGGTTTTCAATCCTCGAAAAAAAGCTACCAATACAGAATATTTAGCCATTAAACCGGGCATGCAGTTAACCTCTGCTCATTTCGAAAAGACAGCTCAAGAGTCTAACTTTACATATACTAACCGACAAGAATTTGAAATAATTTAAAACGTCTACCCAATCGGCTTTTTACGATCCAGCTCTTTTTTGTTACCGTGATTTTGTTGCCTGCCGGGTATTGATTTATGGGTCTGCAGTAATTATGGTTGTTTTCTATCCAATTGTTTCTGTTATAAAAAATAGTTTTAAAAAAGGTTGTTTGCGTTATGAAAAAAGTATTTTTTCTATTGCTGGGATGGTTTGGATTGACACTTCTCGCCGCTTGCGATTTTTCCCAAGAGGAACCAAAAACGGAAACACCACCGCGCCCTGTAAGGATCGAAACCATTGCAAAAAGGGATCTTCCCATCATAGTACAGTCAGTAGGTCGATTGGCACCGGATCGGGAAGTGATTCTGTCCGCCGAGGTTCCTGGCCTTTTAATGCAATACAAAGCCGATGTTGGATCCAAGGTGCGCAAAGGTACAATGATAGCCCAGCTGGATCCAGTCGACTATACGCTTGCTTTGAAAGAAACGGAGGCTAATTTACGGGCAGCCCGGAGTAATTTGCCGGTTGCGGAAAATTCCTATGAGCGCGCAAAGGATCTTTTACCGGAAAAAGTGATTACGCCTGAGCTATTTGACCGGGCGGAAGCCTCTTACAAATCTGCAAAGGCATCCGTTGCACGGCTTCAGACGATGGTGGAAATGGCGCAACGGCGCCTGGAAAAAACCACCATTACCACGCCTTTTGGAGGTCATGTGACGAAACGGTATATTGAAACGGGACAGCATATCGTTCCAGGCAATCCGATCATGAAAATTGCGGACATGGCAACCATGCGGGTTAGAATTTATATCAACGAGTTGGACTACGTGCACGTGGACAAAGAAGATCCGGTTACAGTGACCGTGGAGGCGTTTTCCAAACTCCCAATAATCGGACGGGTTGATGAGATAGGCATTCAGGCGGACCCCCGAACCAATACCTTCGAAGTGGAAATCATAGTGAACAATCCTGATTTCAAGCTTAAAGCCGGCTTGACTGCACGCGTTGCCCTCCAAACCAAAGTCATCCCCGATGTGATAATGATTGCCCAAAATTGCGTTCTTTTCAGGGAGGACAGAAAAGAGGTATTTGTTGTCGGTGAAAATCATCTGGCCGAGGTCCGAATAGTTACCCTGGGGAGGATGGATGGTTCCCATGTGCAGATTTTAAAAGGGCTGGATGAGGGAGATCAACTCGTCGTTGCCGGGGCCCAATACCTAAAATCGGGTAACAAGGTGAGGGTGACACCTTGAAATTTTTTCAATTTGTTCTCAAACGCCGGCTGATTTTTTTGCTGTTGGTGATCGCCCTGCCTATTGTGGCTGGAACCTTTTCCTATCAAACCCTTCCCAAGGAAGGCCAACCAGAGATCTCGGCGCCGATAGCCATTGTTATGACCTTTTTTCCCGGTGCTTCCCCCAGCGAAGTGGAGAGCCTTGTAACAAACCCCATCGAAGAAGAACTCGGTGACCTCAAAGACGTCGAAGAGTTGCGCTCTACTTCGTCCGAAGGCGTTTCGATCGTCGT
>DAOWNV010000275.1 GCA_030642405.1 Desulfosarcina sp. | reverse complement strand
CATCCACCACAAACAGCCCTGTACTCACAGAAACCGCATTTACCTTCTAATTGTTTGAAATCTCGAAGTTTTAGAAATACAGAGGAGTGATTCCAAACTTCACCGAATGTAGTTTGGGTAATATCTCCGCATGGTACATCAGTGTAACCGCACGGCTGTACCACACCGGTGTGAGAGATGAAACAAAATCCCGTTCCGGCCAAACAGCCTCGGGTCACAGCATCGAGACCGTGGGTATCAAAACTTACTTTCTTTCCTTCGGCTTTGGCTCGCTGACGTAAAATTCGGTAGTAGTGGGGGGCACACGTGGCTTTGAGTTGGAGGCTTGTTTTGTCGCGCTGATCATAAAACCAGTTTAGCGTTTTTTCATATTCCTGGGAATCAATTTCCTGGTCTACGATATATTTTCCCCTTCCCGTTGGTACCAGCAAAAAGATATGATGGGCAACGGCACCCAACTCTTCGGCCAGTTTGAGAATGGCAGGGATCTGGTTCAGATTGGATTTGGTGATGGTGGTGTTGATTTGGAATTCGATGCCTGCCGCTTTCACATATTCGATCCCACGGATGGCGGCATCGAAGGCACCATCGACACCTCGGAATTTATCGTGAAATTTCTTTGTCGCACCATCGATGCTTGCACTGATTCGTCGGATCCCTGAAGACGCCATTTTTTTTGCCACTTCATGCGTAATCAGGGTTCCGTTGGGAGCCATGACCATTCTGAGCCCCAGTTTGTCCCCATGTTTGGCGATGTTGAAAATATCTTCCCTTAAAAGAGGTTCGCCACCGGTAAGGATAATGATGGGTTTTCCCACTTCGGCGATTTGGTCCAGGAGTCTGAAAGCCTGGTCCGTATTCAGCTCTCCTGTGTAAGGTCCGTTGGTTGCTGAAGCTCGGCAATGGACACAGGATAGGTTGCAATTTCGTGTGGTTTCCCATGCAACCAATCGCAGAGTGTGACTTTGTTCACGATGTTGAGAGGACTTGCCTTTATTGGAATGAGGGTTATGACTCATTGATCTGTACCTTATCGTTTAAATCAAGGATTTGTTCAGAAGTAGATGGTTTTTCCGCTATCCGTTTATCAGTGCGGCTGCTTCCATGGCAAAATAGGTTAGTATGATGTCGGCACCCGCTCTTTTAATGGCGATGAGAGACTCCATCATGACCTTTTGCCCGTCAACCCAACCCATTTTTTCGGCGGCCTTGATCATGGAAAATTCTCCGCTGACATGGTAGGCAGCCATAGGCAGATCGATCTCATCACGAATCCGACAGATGATGTCCAGGTAGGGTAGGGCCGGTTTCACCATAATGATGTCGGCACCCTCTTCAACATCCATAGCGGCTTCGCGAATGGCTTCCCTGGCGTTGGCCGGGTCCATCTGATATGTGCGTCTGTCCCCGAATTTGGGTGCACTTTCAGCGGCTTCCCGAAAAGGACCGTAGAAAGCGGAACAGTATTTGGCCGCATAAGACATGATGGGAACTTGTGAAAAATCGTTTTCATCCAAAGTTCCACGAATTTCAGCCACCCGCCCGTCCATCATATCCGATGGTGCGACCATGTCTGCGCCGGCTTTGGCGTGAGATAGCGCTGTTTTCGCTAGAAGGTCCAAGGTGGCGTCGTTGTCTACCCGATGACCGTCCACAAAACCGCAGTGGCCGTGATCCGTGTACCCGCACAAGCAGACATCGGTAATAACCAGCAGTTCCGGAATCTTATTTTTTAGTGTCTTAACGGCCCGTTGGACAATGCCGTCCTTTGAATACGCCTGGGTTCCCAAGGGATCTTTTTTTGATGGAATACCAAAAAGAATGACCCCTGGAATCCCCAAATCGAAAGCCTGTTTGGCAACTTTCACCAAGTTATCAATGGAGAGCTGAGCATTGCCGGGCATAGCATCAATGGGGTTTTTTACACCTTTCCCTTCACAGGCAAACAGCGGCAAAATTAAATCGTTAACGGAAAGGGAAGTTTCGCGAACCAATCTTCGAAAAACTTTATTCTGGCGCATTCTTCGGGGACGATAGTCGGGAAACAGCATTTTTTCTCCTAATAAGGGGGCGTTTATCTTACATATGATTATCAGTCCGCAGGTCTATTGACGAGACTTTTTCCGGGACTATTGGAAGGGTGTGCTACACAAGGCACTGTCTCGAAGCTAAATCGTTTTGGAAATCTCTTCGTCGGTTAGATAACACGCCGGGTCCGGCGCCCAAACATCTCCGGAGACAGCTTCAGCACGCACGCGAAAATTCCCGCCGCAGATGTCCAGCCACGTACAGGTGGCGCAGCGTCCCTTGACATGCTTTTTTTTCTCTTTAAGCTTGAGTAACAAATCATCTTCCGGCTGCGTCCAGATTTGTGAAAACGGTTTTTTTCTTACGTTTCCAAAGCTGTGGTGACGCCAGAATTGATCAGCATAGACTTCTCCGTCCCAACTTACACAACCAATTCCACGACCTGAATTGTTGCCTTCGTTCATTTTCAACAGTTCAAGGACCTCGGCCGCTCGTTCCGGGTTTTCTTTGAGCAGACGGAGATAAAGGTAGGGGCCGTCCGCGTGGTTGTCCACAGTAAGCACCTCCTTCGAGATGCCCTTTTCGTGGAACGCCCTGGTTCGATCAATGATTAGATCGACCGCTTTTCGAGTGCCCTCAAGGCTAAGGTCTTCTTCGACCATTTTGGAACCACGGCCGGCATAGACCAGATGGTAAAAACAGATTCTGGGGATCTCCATCTTTTCCAGAAGATCGAAGATTGCAGGGATTTCATTCGTATTCAATTTGTTGATGGTGAATCGGAGGCCTACTTTGATACCGACTGCCTGGCAATTGCGAATTCCTTCGATGGCTTTTTCAAAAGCCCCGGGAACCCCTCTGAACTTGTCATTAATTTTTTGCATGCCGTCTATACTGACTCCGACATAAGAAAGGCCAACGGATTTAAGGGTTCTGGCGATGCCTGGTGTGATCAAGGTGCCGTTTGTGGAAATTACCGCCCTCATGCCCTTTTCCACGGCATAGGCAGCCAAATCGGGGAGATCTTTTCTGACGAGGGGCTCTCCGCCGGAAAAGAGCATCACAGGGGCACCGAATTGGGCCAGGTCGTTGATCAGTTCCTTTCCTTCCTCGGTTGACAGCTCATTGGCAAGGGCTTCATTCGTTGCGTGAGCGTAACAATGCACACATTTGAGGTTGCATTTTTGTGTCACATTCCATACCACTACCGGTCTTTTGTCCTTAGAAAACTGCAAGAGGTGGGAGGGTAGGTTGGATGAATGTCGTCCATAACGCAGGGCATCGGAAGGTTCAACGGTTCCACAGTAGAGTTTGGAAATACCGATCATCTGTATTCAGCCTTTGGGCAAGTTTTGTGTGTATGGGGGATTGGGTAAATGCTCGTCACTTTGTTTGAGAAGGCTTGCAATGAAGCTTTCAGGCCTGTCAAGCGCATCCCTGGTGAAAAAGAAACGTGTCCTTCCAGTTTTTTCACGGACCAGCTTCAGGCCATGCTCAAAATCAGCGGTTAAATTTTTATAAAACCCTTCAGGCGTTTCCTGTGTGCTGAAGCATTGCTCAATAATATAATCGATGGCCTCTTCTTCCAAGACGATATTAATACCATGATTTTTGATAAAGTAAAGCTCGATGGCTTTGGCCTCTTCATAGTAGGACTTTAGTTTTTTGAGTACCTTGTCAATGTCGGTAATCTGCCGACAATAGGTTTTTGCCGTAAGGCTGATTCTCTCGTCGGTAAGTTGAATCCCGTATTTATCACTGAAAGTCTGCCTGTTTACGGAAACATAGTGAATAATTCTCTGACACTCTTGGTCTGCAAGTTGCTCAAATTCGCTGGAAATGGATTCTT
>DAOWNV010000248.1 GCA_030642405.1 Desulfosarcina sp. | reverse complement strand
TCCGGTCAAAGCGACAACGGATTTTGCCTCTGATATTTGTTTCGCGGCTTTTTCGATGAGATCAGGCATAGTTTTAACTCTTTATTAGGCAGACTGAAGGTTTTGATGAACAAACGGTGCCGGTCTTGTGCTGAAAGGGGCGATCTAACCTTCAGTCTTTAAATCACACCTTTATAGACTAAATTTCATATCCCGACCAACTGCAAAGCATTCCAAAGATTTTCCTTTTTCGGCAATGATCGTCCGGCAATGTTCTACAATCTTATCCATCTGGTCATCCGTTCTTTCCTGGTTCAAATGAAACAGGCCCAGACGTTTTACTCCCGCGTCAAATGCAAGTCTCAGAGCATCCGTATAAGAAGAGTGGCCCCACTCGGTAAGTCTGGCATACTCATTTTCGGTATACTCACCGTCATGGATCAGAAGGTCCGCACCGGTACAAAACGATACATAGTTCTCAAAAGGGAGTCCACCGGGGTGGACGAAACCAAGCTCGTTGTCGGTGATGAAAATAAAGGTCTTTCCGTTTTCGATAAACTTGTACCCCTTGCCGGTGTTGGGGTGGCTGATCGGGATTGGAACGACGGTAACCGAACCAATCTGAAACTCAGCAGGGTGGCCTTCTTCATATATAATATTTGCTTTGAGATCTGAATAACGAACGGGAAAGTTTGGTGGGGCCATTACCTTGGAGAACATGCTTTCCATGAATTTTTTATGGAAGGGTGCCCGATGCATGTGGATTTCCGTCCGGCTGAGAAACAGCGGTTTGAAGAAAGGAAAGCCCATAAGGTGATCCCAGTGGCCGTGGGTGAGCAAAAAATTGTAGCGATAACGCCCTTGATCAATTAGGTAATTGCCAAGGCGTCGAATGCCGGTTCCGGCATCCACGATGATTATGTCATCACTGTCCGTATGGATTGCAATGCAGGTGGTATCGCCTCCGAATTTAATGTATTTTTTTCCGGAGACTGGTATGGAACCTCTAGAGCCCCAGCAAGTGATATACATGCTATCACGTACCCCGCATAATTAGAACCCATCCAAAAATGGTTATTTTACCCGATATCTGCGTTGTGCTCAAAATTTTATCCTCGGAATATGAACCATATGCCTCAATCCTGGTCGCATGCACCGAAAAAAGTGTGCCAAATACCATCTTGGTCCCATCTTTGGATGATTCGTAAAGGCAAAAGAGCCAATTCTGATGCGATACATTCTGCCTCACTGTGCATCAACCCGGATAGAATAAAACGTTTTTTTTTCAGAAAACCTTTGGTTTGAATCAGGTTCTTCATAACATCATAATGAATATTTGATACCACAAGGTCGAACGTAAAGTCCATAAATTTCTCAGCATCCCCCTGTGCCACGAGGATTTGATTGCTAAGATTATTGAGGTGTACATTCCGTAGGGTGGTCTGAACGGCCAGAAAATTCAGATCCGTGGCAAGAACCTTCCGGCAACCCGACTTAGTAGCAGCAAGTGCCAGCAGACCGGTTCCAGTGCCAAGATCCAAAGCTGTTCGGACGGTGCGATCTTCAAAGGCCAGGTGAAGAGCTTCCAGGCAATCTCTGGTTGTAGGGTGGGTGCCGGTGCCGAAAACCACGCCTGGATCAAGAATGATCGTTTTGTCACAGATCCCATTTCCCGTCTCATACCAAGGAGGTGTGATGGTAAAATCACCGATCCGGATTGGTACGATTTCGTCTCCATGCCACTGATCGTAGGTCATGTGATAGTGATCTAACAGTTGCAGGCTGGTTTTGCCGTCAATGGCTTTTTCCACCAGATTCTTGCTGGGCCTGGTAAAAAATAAAAATGAGAAATCGCCTTCTTCCCAATTACCGATATACGTTGCCGGATCAAACCTGTTGTCTGACCCAAATTTTCCGGAAAGATAGTAAATGTAGAGGTTCCCATAAGGGTTTTCCGGAACAGGGACAGGGTGCATCATGGACCACCTACGGTTTTTTGGGTATTCGATCCAAAGACCATTTCATTGGATCGATTAATTTGTACCCCAGGTCGGAAAGCTTCTTTTTTATTCTCACGACGTTGTTGGTCAAAAGGTAAGGAAACACAGCCCGTTTTCCTTCGTCCCATGTTCTTGCTACCAACACACTGCCTAATGAAATGTTTTCTTCTGTAACGGCATCAACGATCTTTTTCAGTTGACCAACTCGTTCCGTCACCTCAATACCCACGAGTGTGCCTGGTTCACCTATCCCCAATACGTTGATAAAGGCCCGCAAAAGATCCCGTATGGATAAAATTCCTTTGAGTTTTCCATTGTCATCCACGACCGGAAATGCTCCGACTTTTTTCTTTTGTATCATCAAGAGGGCATCTTGAATCGTATAGGTAAGATCAATCGTTTGAGGATCTTGGGTCATAATATCTTTTACTTTCAATCCGGCCAGCTTTTCCCTCTCCTTTGCACTTCCTGTTTCTTTTATGAGCCTGTAAGGCATGGTGCTTCGAATATCACGATCGGTGATAATACCAATCAGGATATCCTCGCTGTTTACGATGGGCAGGTGGCGGATGCCGTTGGATGCCATTTTTTCCTGAGCCTCAAAAACAGAGGCGTCCTTATCGATGGTAATCACTTTTGAAACCATGGATTGACTGACAAACATGTTAAAATCCTCCAATCGATATTATGATCCTGATTATCCGTTGAGTAGAATCCGGACGTGGTTTTCTGCCAGTTCGCCCAGACGGTCCAGACAATAACCTCCCTCCAGAACGGAGATGACCCTTCCTTTAGCATATAGACCGCCCAGTTTCACGATGGTTTCCATAATCCAGGAGTAGCCTTTAGTTGTTAGATTGACGTCTGACATATCATCGTCCATATGACCGTCGAAACCGGTGGAAACAAGAATGATCTCCGGCTTGAATCGTTCGAACGCTGGAAGGAGATCTCTTTGAATCATTTTCTGATAAACATCGTCCCCCTGCCCCGGCAGTACAACCGAATTTAATGTGTATCCCTGGCCCTCATCTTCTCCTTTTTCGAATTCGCGGCCGGTTCCCGGAAAAGTGAAAGAGGGGTGCTGATGTATGGAATAATAGAAAACCGTGGGATCCTTTTCGAAAATATGCTGGGTGCCGTTACCGTGATGTACATCGAAATCAACAACGCCCACCCGCTTAATGCCATGTTCCATTTGAAGGTATCGGGTGGCAATAGCAACATTGTTTAAATAACAGAAACCCATGGCCTCATTTTGTTCCGCATGGTGGCCGGGGGGGCGGACAGCGCAAAAGGCGTTATCTATTTCTCCTGTCATGACCCGTCGGCAAACATCAAGAACTCCTCCAGCGGCCAGAAAAGCAGTTTCGTAGGTATCCGTGCACATTTGATTGTCCGGGTAATCAAACGTGCGGTTTCCTGAAAGGCAGACTTCCTCGAAACGGCGTATGTATTCCGATGTATGAACGGTTTCGATCCATTTGATGTCGGCACGTATTGCAGGTATGAGGGTGAGTTGATCTAATAAACCGGCCTTTTCAATACCCTTGTAAATTGCTGTTAACCGGTCGGCCATTTCCGGATGATAAGGCCCGGTGTCGTGGAGCAGGTACATACTGTCATGCAAATAGCCAGTTTTTTTCATAATCGTCCTCGTTCGGTGGTTCCGGTGTTAGGCATAATTAAGGAATGATTTTGTCGAAAATCGAGTATGCCGCTGTTAATGCCGGATTTCCTTCGTCGATGTCTACGGTGGGACGGCCATCCATGTCGAATTGATAGACTTGCTCGTCATCCGGTATGATACCAGCCAGTTCCAGACCTTCCTTTTTCACCATTTCTAATACCACATCAGATGGATCCGTCTTGGCCTGATTGATGATTATGTAGCTTTTTCCCACAACAATCTTGAGGTCTTTTACTAATTTATGGATACGAAAACCTGCTTGAAGTCCGCGGCGCGAGGTATCTGTGACAATGAGAAGAACGTCTACGTCTTTTGTTGTGAGCCGGCTCAGATGCTCCATGCCAGCCTCGTTATCCATGACAATATAAGGATAATTGTCTGAAAGCCGTTCGAGGAATCCGGTCAGAAGCGTATTCGCCGCGCAATAGCATCCGGCTCCTTCCGGTTGTCCCATGACCACCAGATCGAATCCCTTCTGCTCGATGATGGCCTGTTCCAGTCGCATGGAAATGAAGACGTCTTTGGTCATTCCACTGGGGACGCTCCCTTTTTTCATTTCTTCCCTGGCGTTGCCAATGGTGTCTGTTACCTCAAGGCCCAGTACCTCATTCAAGTTGGAATT
>DAOWNV010000161.1 GCA_030642405.1 Desulfosarcina sp. | reverse complement strand
TCTACGCGAGCGGTTCGCCCATCCATTTCGATGAGATCTCCGATTCGGATCGGACGCTCCACAAGAATGATGAAACCGCAGATAAAATTGTTGATCAGGTTCTGAGCACCGAAACCGACACCGATGGCGATGGCACCACCGAAGAAGGAGAAGATCGTCAGGGGTATGTTGACGATACGCAAGGTAAAAAGGACGATGAAAACGAAGGCCGTATAAAAAAGCATTTTTTCCATGGCGATGACGGCGCCCGCTTCCATTTTGGATTGCTTGAGCCGCCTGAAAAAAAAGCGAAGGGCCTGTTTGAGCACAACGATGCCGATAACAAAAAGAAAGAAGGCCGTTACAACTTTACGGACCGTAACGCCGTTGTCGTCGATGGCCCATAGTTCAAAATTCCAGACTGCATGGAATTTGGATCCCGTATCTTTAGCCTTTTCCCACCATGTGACATCCTTTGTCCGGGTTGTAAGCTCATCCAGCAGTCGGCCGGCCAGCCGGCCGGTCGCCAGGAGCTGGGAGAAGTATTCATTGCCGTACTCTCCCGTTCGATTCAAGGCCTGTAAATGGAAATCGGCATACTTTTTTGCCGTTTCATCCAATGTGTTTTTTTCCTCGATCAGGGTTGCCATTTCCGCCTGCTGGTTCCACTGCCAGGATTGGTACAATCCAATGGACTGTTGTGCATGCTGTTGTTCTGTCTGTGCATCTTTTATCCACGCGTTGAGGTCTTTTGTTTCTCCTTTTCCTTGTACCAGGGCGTATCGTGATTTCCAGAGCCTTTGTTGGGTGTTGAACAGCAGCGTCATTTCTTCGGTTTGCTGTAGAATTGCTTCATAGGCTTCCCGCCAGGCCTCAATGGCGGCCAGAGCACTTTTGGTGACCGAGCTGTTCGCCGTGTTCGTGTCAATCTTCCACTGGTTTTCTATGTTTTTTTGCTCAACCAGGAGGAGTTGTAAACGGACTGTCTGCTGGTTTTTCAGGACCTGTAAGCGAGAAATCTCCTGGTCGAGTGCATCAGGGTCGAAAGAGAGGTCTTCCCGAATGTTCGCAAGCTTCTGCTGGGCGCTTTTTTGTATGTATTCAACAAGACGCATTTCCCTTTGCAAACCATCAAGTAGAGTGGACTGAAGCTGCATGACGGCAGTAGCGGATTCTTTTTCCAAAACCGCCTGATTGTATGCCATATCATCTTGTTTTGCCGCTTTAGTTGTTCCCGATATTGTCTCTTTTGCGAGCCGCCAGTTTCGCTCTGCTTTATCGAGTTCCTTTTTGCTTTGGTCCAATTTTGCCTGAACACCGGCCAACGAGGTCTGTAGCATCTTTTTTTCCTGTTGGATACTTGCAGCCTGGTCGAGGAGTTTGTCGTAATAGGAGAGTGAATACGGTTTTTTTTCCGATAACTTATAGGCCTCACCACTCTCGAACGATTTTTCCCACTTGGCTTCTTCGGTGGTAAGGGAGGCGTTTTTCTTAATGCTATTGAGAGATCGTTGATAGATAAACTTGATTTCCTGCAATCGGATTACGTTATTGTTTCGTGCTGCTTTTTGGGATGGTGGGCCTTGTTCGGCAAGCAGGTTCTCTTTTTCAATTCGTCTGTTGAGGCTTGCCAATTGTTCCTGGACGGCCATGATGCGTTCAACGGAATCATCGGTCAAACGCGAAGAGTCAGCACCTTGGGCCGTTTGCCGGCCCATTACGCAAATAAGGGAGCCGGCCAGGATAATCGGCAACATTATCCCGGCAAAGGCCTGCATGGTGAAACGGAATGCATCCGACCCAGCTTTTTTTTTATAGAGACCAGCTTTCATTCTTTTCCTCTCCGGTTTCGGTGCGGATAAAAGCAAGTGTGGACTTGGACTACCAAAGTTTCTCTTTTTTTGCGTTCCCATAGTAGAAGGATAAAATCTCTTCATAGCTTTTTTTCTTGCCCAGTTCAGCAGACCCCCATTGGGAGTATCCGACACCATGCCCCCATCCATGCCCTTTGAATACAAAACGATCACCGTCATTGTGAATTTCGTGTAGAATTTCGGGTAGATCCAACGCCCGGCGTACCGTGGTTCGATTGCGTAAAACTTTAGTTTTTCCATTGGACATAACCAGACGGACCTTGATGATTCGTCCCGATGGTCCAATAGTTTCCGGTTCGATTGCCGTAAGCCCTCCGGCATCAATGCTTCTTTTTTTCAGTGCGTTCACGACCTCGTCTACGGTGAAGGAACGGGTCCAGTTTGCCATCCCTCCTTTAAGGCTTGCCGGATCACGTCGGGCCACCAGGTAAGGCTTATGCAGGTTGAAAACGGCTTTCGCATCAGCCGTATAGCCACCGCTATTGGCACTGAACATGGCCAGAATCGGTTTGCCGCCATAGGTCAGCACTTCGCCCCTGGTTGCTTTTACAGCGGTGGTACTGCGCCTATGTTCCTTTTCCGTGCCACCATAGGCCTGGTCTCCTGCATAATCCACCAGGTCATACGACCAGTTTTTTCGATGTTCCCGTTGATAATAGGCGTAGGTCCGTGCAGCGACGGCTTGGGCCTTCAGGCTTTCTATGGGCCAACTGGCCGGATTTTCCGATGGAACAACACTGAGCAGATAATCTTCTATGCCCACAAGGTTGATGACCATCAGCTTTCCTTTTTTGATTTTGGCTTTTAACTTGCCTCGAACCCGCTTTTTTTTCTTCCCGCATATTATGGTAAGGGGTTCATCACTTTCAAACGTCAAGGTCTTTTTTGTAGCCGGCTGGTCATCAATCCTGATGGTTCCAGCATTATACCTTAATACAAAGCGGTCCTTGCATATATTGCCGGAAGTGCACACGCGATTTCCTTCAATACTTGCAGTTTGGGTAGTTTGGCACATCCTGATCCGTACCTCTGGTTCTTTCATTTTAGCAAGAGGCTGTTCAGGTACGGGTGGAGTTGGTGGAACGGGCACCGGAGGTGGCAGTGGTGTCGGCGGGAGGGGGGGCGGTTTTGGTGCTACTTTGGCAATTTCTCGTAAGAGGGTATCGGCCTGGTATTGGAAACGACCCTGAGGATATGATTTAAGATAGCGATCCAGTGTCACCTGCGCCTCATCAAACCGCTTAATATCGAACAGCAAAATTCCTTCCCGATAGGTGGCGATTTCTGCGGTCTGCGGATATCTTTGTTGTACGCTTTGATATAATTGGAGTGCCTCTTCCGGAGCATCTAAGAAGGAAGATAAAAGAGTCGCTTTAGCCATAATGGCATCAATTTTTGTCTTGTCATAGGTGGTCGTTTCTTCTGCGGTGTTATAGTTTTCCAACGCTTCTAGGTACTTACCAACATCGATCAGGTAGTTGGCATAGTTGATGGAATAACGTGCCAGATGCTCTTTTTCCAGGGTTTCTTTGGTGATTTCAGCCGGAACCGATGTGGCAAGCACAGCTACACTGATAAAAAAAATACTCAAAAATCGACAAAAAGAAGTCATTTCACCACCGATACGATTTTGTTGAAACCTCAATCCCCAAAATCAACGATATATTGTTTCAGGAACAAAAGGTTCTGGTCTTCCGGATTCATTTTTTCGGCTTTTTCCAATAGGGCCATTGCTTTATCTTTTTCACCGATGGAAACAAGATATTTGATGTACACTTGATACAGACGAACCTCATAAGGATATATTCGAATCCCATCCTCCAAGGTCTTCACCATGTTTTTTTCTTCTCCCAAACTGCTTTGTGTATAAGCCAGATAAAGGTAGATGTCTTTGTCCGCCTTAATGGCAAGGGCCTGAGAAAGTGCATGATGAGCGTCACCGAATCGTCTTTGTGAAAAGGCGTTTACACCCATTTGTTTAAATTCCTCAAATTGCTTGGCAAGGTCCTTTTGGGTAATTTCCGTGTCATCAATGAGTACTATTTTTCTTCCATGGGGAAAGGGTGCATCCAAAAGACTCTTAATCAGCACATCACCTGTAATATTTAGATCATTTATTTTTGTGGTTCCAAAGTAATTGCCGTCTATAACCATTTTTGTTTGTGAACGAAGATCGATGGAGTCATTGTCGTAAACATTGCTGTTCACTATGAGTAGTTTTCCTTTAAGGACATCGATCCCCACATCGTTGCCGACCACCGTGGCGGTTTGAAGACTTCCTTTTCCACCCTCGACGGCAACGGCGCGGTCGAATCCGCCGGCTTGGAGACCCTCTATTTCCAATATACCATCTTCCTTGAGAACGATTCCATCCCCTGAATCCCCTTTGAGTGTGATCGTGTTCATTTTAACGCTGCCACCAGCGACCGTTACGCAGGGAGCGCAGCCTTTCATGGTTGTATATGTTAAGTCGGCTTGCCCGCGATCCCCGACGATCAGTCCTTTCCATCCATCCCCGTCAAAGGTGACGGAGCTGTGGGACAAACCGTTGACCTGTAAATTGCCGTTGATCAGAATAGGGGTGTCCGGCGCCACGGTGATTTTGGAGCCTGGTGTGATTTCCAGTACATTCCCATTGGCTACGATTGCCGGTCCATTGATACGATATATGCCGGACACCAGCGTGCCTGACAACGATCCGCTCAAGGTCACCTCGTCAAAAAACGGCATGACTACAACAATGGTTTTCTCGTAGCCGGAACGGTTGCCGGCCAGGTCGATGGCTCTGACGCGATAATAATGGGTGCTTCCCTGAGACACATTCCCGTCCAGGTATTGTAAATCCTTTGTGTTGGCTACGGATGCAAATTCACCTACAGCTGTTTCACTTTTCTCCACCGTGAATGTTTCCAAATCCTCCCCTCGCGGCAAAGCCCAGTCCAATCGGATACCGCTTCGGCTGACCTGCACATTAATTTTTTCCGGAGTCGGTGGTGGTACACCGTCAATGGTGATCGTTCCACCGCTCTCCTGCCAAATCCGCTCCACGCCATTGGGGCGATTCAACCGAATTTGCAGGAGCTGATTGGCTACCCGATCCCCTTCTTGAACCACATAAACCCCTTTGTAGACACTGTCACCGACATAGGGCATGGGTATTTTGTTTTTGAACGTTCCTAAGTCAAAGGTGCATGTAAGTTCTTTTTCGGCCGTTACTTCGACACGAATCTGCTCGCCAAGTGCGAAGGTTCCTTTGTCGATGTTGGAATCCACAAGGACCACTTCCGGCAGGAGTTGCCCTGAAGGGTTGTCCGGCATGAACCGGCACACCTTCCATCCCCAATCGTAAATCACAAGACGCATCTGTTTTTTTGCCGAATCATCCAGAAATGCAGAGGCAATGGTCGCTGCAATCCCCACCGGGCTGGTAGGTATGGATATCTTGCGTTTGGACGATTCATCCAACCATTGTCCCAATTCATTGCCGGAATGGTTGACCAGCTTGATCCTGGCCTCAATCTTAAATAGATCGTATGCCACTGCCGCCACCATTGTCGCTGAAACAATCTCCACATAGACAAGGCCGTTTACTTCCAACCGTTCGCACAGGGACTGGGCCGATTGCTCCTGCCACTGGCAGTCTTCCAGGGATTGATCCACGAGATGCAATACACGCATATCGTATCCCTTGCCGGCCAGTTGATTGTGGATAACTCCCCGGGCCAATTCACTGATGAATCGCCCCTTCTCGCTGTTTTCTTTTACTGGAAATTCTCCTGATTCGCTGTTATTTACAGGAAGAATGGTTGGCGGTAAAACCGCCAGTTTCGATGGTAATAGCGTTTCTTCAACATAGGCCACCGTGCCGGTGTCTTCCATTTTTGCGCAGGCCATCAGCAACCCTGCCATTAAAATCACCGAAAATAAACGGAGTCCGATACCTGATGTTATGGACCAAACAAACCTCATCCTGTATCCCCTTTTTTTCTTAAATAGCGATCGACATTCAGTTTTTTAGTGACACCCAATTGAGTTGTAACACCACCGGTAAGGCGCAAACGTTGATTTTCGATGACAAACTCTCCTTTTCCCCATGCCTTGAGCATCGGACCTGCTAACGAGAAACGATCCAAAATTAAACGCCGCTGTTGGAGGTTGGCACGGACCGAACCTTTATTCACTGTGATAGAATCTTGATATCCTTTATGGATTCCCGCTGTGTTTAGGATATCCAGGAAAAACCCGAGACGAGGATCCAGTGCGGAGATTCGATGGACAACCGCCCGATTCACCGTTATCATCATGTCTCCTTTTGCCCCGGCGATCCATTCTCGAGGATTATCCCCTTGCGCGTAAAAGTCGCCTGTCACATACAGCCGGCCTTCCAGATAGACAGGTAATTCTTTGGAAACACAGGAAACGAGAGAAGTCAGGTTCACATCGGTTCCTTTGGCCTCCAGCGTCGTCACCAGGCGGTTTGGTGCCATAAAATAGGCACTTATGGAAGCATTTATCCCGCATAAACGACCATTTCCCGTGAGCACAACAGCGTTCTTTTTTGCCTCGAAATGAATGCTTACATTTTGAAGAGGGCTGTACTTACCCCATTGAATTTGATTTGCCCATGCAGTGGCCGAAAAATTAGCCTCCGGTATCCAATGGTTTGCGAAAGGTTGATCGAGGATCGTTTTTGATGCTTCCGATTTAACGTTGTCTTTGGACGTTGAGTCAGCGATTTGTAAATGCCTGATCCGTACCTCCAG
>DAOWNV010000134.1 GCA_030642405.1 Desulfosarcina sp. | reverse complement strand
CTTACGATTCTTTGCAAATCTTTGCGAACGGTAACTTGTACCCTGTGAACGCTTACGATATATTTATAAAAACAAACCGCTTAAAAGAAGTACTGCAAACTATATTTGGTACGTCTTAAAATATTTAATACCTTAGTAAAAAAAACCAAATGTATGTAAAGCCGCTCATAACGATTAATAAAGAGATTTCTCCCCGTAATATTCAATATTTACTTGACTACTTGAGAGTTTCGATTTAAGTATCTTGGATATATTTCAGATGATAAATCCTTGGCTATAATCAAGCAGTTTTTGGTTCTCAACACGGCCAGATTAAGAGGTCTCTTTTTTACAAAAACATGAAGTTTATCGTTTAAATGTTCTGCACACTTAAAAGTGTGCCCGTTATGGAATTTTTAGCTTTCCCTTCACAATTTCAGGTAAACCAGCAGAAAACTCTACACTGTCAAGTTAGTGACTGTTCATTTGTTATTGCTTAAATCCGCCACGCCAGTGGTGCCATTTTCGTGCGGAGCCGCAGGTTTCGCTGCTCATGCTGTCCCTAACTTCATTAAAGTACCGCGAGCAGTTTGGCTCAAGCACGATATACTCAAGTAGTGTTGAATAGTTACATTAATTATTGATTTTCTTGGATCGTTAACAAATTACAGTTAGTCTCTGCATTTTCAATAATTCAGCAGAAGGAGATAGTAATGAGCATCGAACCAATCAGAAGATTTTTTTCCAAATATCTTGGATTAGTGGGTATGATTGCTTTAAACGAAAAGACAAAACTATCGTTTGGAAGCGTGCTTGAAAAACAAGTCCGAAAGAGGCCTAACAATAAATTGATCATTTTTGAGGATAGGGAGCTAACCTACAAACAATTTAATGAACTGGCGAACCAATATGCTCACCTTTTTGTGGCACGAGGATTTAAAAAAGGAGATACTGTTGCACTAATTATGGGTAATAAACCGGAATATCTTATTATACATGCCGGTCTTGCTAAAATCGGAGTAGTTTCCGCATTAATCAATAATAATCTGCGTGGGAAAACGCTTGAGCATTCAATAAATATTGCCGATGCCAAAGCTATAATTGTTGGATATGAGCAAGCTGAAGAGTACCATAAAATATCAAAAAATCTGCACCTGAAAGAACCGGGGACCGTATTTGTAGAAAAAGAAGGAAAAACCATGGAAACACCGCAGGGAATGGAGGATCTTGCGCCCCTGCTCGCTAATGAATCAATGGAAAACCCGATTGTCAACCCAGCCATCACACCTGCAGATACACTTGGATATATCTATACATCAGGAACGACCGGTCTACCCAAGGCCACTAGAATCAAACAGCAGAAATGGCTGCAGTTGGGATATGCAATTGGTGGGTACGGCCTGAATGCTATTGTTGAGGATACTCAATATTTGTGTCTGCCCCTATATCATACCAGTGGTATTAATACTTCATGGGCCAGTATTGTGATGACCGGCGGTTCCGTTGCCTTGAAACGCAAATTTTCAGCCAGCGGTTTTTGGGATGATATTCGCAAATATAACGCAACACTCTTTGTTTATATCGGTGAATTATGCAGGTATTTGAACAATCAGCCAATTTCACCTAAAGATGGTGACAACCCTTTAAAATATTTAATAGGTAATGGACTGAGAGGTGAATATTGGGAAGAATTTCAAAATAGGTTCAACATTTCTCGCATTATTGAAGTTTATGGGACAACAGAGGGTGTAGGGGGATTGGTCAACAGTAAGGGCGTAATTGGAATGGTAGGCAGGTTGACTTTATTCGGGATTCTTAAAATGGGAGAAATCGCGGCTTTTAATCCGGAGACAGAAGAATTCATCCGTGACAGCAATGGTTTTGCTAAAAAGGTAAATGTCGGGGAATCAGGAATGTTTCTGGCCAAAATCAATAAGATGAATCCTTTTCCAGGCTATAAAAACAACGAAAAAGCGACAAATAGCAAAATAGTTGAAAATGTCTTCAAACAGGGAGATAAATACTTTAATAGTGGTGATCTAATGCGACTGCATAAAAAAAGCTATGCTTCCTTTGTGGACAGACTCGGAGATACCTTTAAATGGAAGGGTGAAGTTGTAGCTACCAACGAAATTTCCGATATCATTAATAAGTTTGGACAAATTGAAGATGCGAATGTATATGGTGTTCTGGTAAATAATACTGAAGGACGAGCCGGGATGGTGGCCTTGGCATTACTTCCCGGTGAGAGCATCAATTGGAAGAAATTCGCAGCATATATTGCTGAAAAAATACCGGTATATGCACGCCCTTATTTTGTAAGAATCCGCAAACAATCAGATGTGACAACCAGTTTTAAACAAATAAAAACCAGACTTAAGAAAGAAGGTTTTGACCCCGCAATCATCAGTGACGATCTGTACTTTCTTGATCCAGTGAAAAAAGAATATGTTTCGCTTTCACCGAAATTATTTGAAAACATTCAAAATGGGGAAATCCGGTTCTAAGATAACAACTGTGCAAGTCGGATCGAACTTTTAAACGGTGCTTTTTAACCAACAAAAAAAAAATGGGGGTACAACATGGAAAATTCGAATAATTCAGGCCGGCTGGAAAAAAAAGTTGCACTTATCACGGGAGCAGGACGCGGCATCGGTCGTTCCATTGCGATTAAATATGCGCAACAAGGGGCAGATCTGTTCCTATGTGCGACCCGTCAGGAAACACTTCGGGAGACAGAGAAACTCATATCGAAATATGAAATCAAAACAGAACTTTACCCAATGGATGTCAGGAACCGTAAAGGAGTCGAAAAAATGGTTCAGCAGTCTATCAGTACCTTTGGAAAAATTGATATTCTGGTAAATAATGCTGGAATTCATCGGGGTGGTTTGTTTCAGGATTTTAAATTGAAGGATTTTGACGATGTAATGCAAGTAAACGTTTATGGGAATTTTCATGTCACGCAGTTCGTTTTAAAATACATGCTTGAACGAAATTCTGGAAAAATCATCAATATCGCATCAACTGCTGGCAAATGGCCTTCTTATGGACAAAGTCCTTACAATGCATCCAAACATGCTTTAATAGGTCTTACACGCTGTTTAGCCTTGGAATTAGGGCAACAAGGAATAACGGTAAACGCCATTTGCCCGGGATTTGTAAATACAGATATGGTTAATGACTCTGCAAAAGTATATGGAATCTCAAAAGAACAGATTATCGAAATGGTCAGTCAGAAAACTGCAATGAACAAGATCATACAGCCGGACGAAGTTGCGGATCTGGCCGTTTATCTCGCTTCTGATGACGCCAATAGTATTACTGGGCAATCCATTGTTATAGATGGCGGGATGGTGTTTGTTTAGGTTTGGGGATAAAATTAATTCCCTGTAATTGCATCGGGCTTGGGTTCGTCTTCAAGAATTGGAATAGGGACAGGTACTTTATTTACCCTCTTTCATGTCACTGTGACAATGAAGCCAGGCTTCGCCATCTTTCTTTACCAGTTTTACTTTCAGCCTGGTTTTTTCATCATAAAGCTTAAGATTTTTTTCTGTACAGCCGGACCAAAAATCTTCAGGGTATGATCTCTTCCTCGATTGTCGCATTATATGTCTGTCATTTTCCTCAATTTTTATAAAGATTGTTTCCGGTGTGAGGTGAAATAGTGAAATAGGGACAGGTACTTTATGTACGATCACAACCAACCGTGTGTTCAAAGACTGACCCCAAATCTTCAACAATGACAGTACGCTCACATCTGCTCTGCTTGACCGTTTGCTGCACCACACTGAAGCCGTTGTCGTTGAAGGTAAAAGCTATCGGATGAAAGCAGTGAAAGGAGAGTAGAACAAAAGGGTCAGTTGGTTAAAATCTATGACCGACTGACCTTTTGTTGGGTCAATCGGATCTGATGTGGTAAAATCAATACTTTTTAATCATTTATACTTAGTTTTACAGATAGTTACACCAAAATTGTCAAAAGGACATTTTTTGCCATTTATTCCTTTGTCATACCATTGGTATATTGGCAATAAATTCCATAACACATTGATTTTATTGACCACACCAATTCCGGTTGACGGGGTTGAACATCACATCAATTACGGTTGAGCTCCTTTTTTTTCAAACATTTTTAATCCGGTGGTTTTATGACATTTTCACACCCACGCTAACAAAGACCCGGTGGGTTACTTTAATGAGCCAAAGAATGTTGCAATTTAACCTATAAGGCACCTTCGTTACGATACGTTAAAGGATGTTGGAAAATTCTTTGAGATAAAAAAGAATAGTACAATCAGTGTTGATAGAAGATTAACGCGTGAAATGACAAAATCAACAAATCAACAAATCAAGAAAAACGTTGAAGCCTTGGAGTTTGAGTTGAGAAAGGGTCAAGAGTAGACTTGACCCCTTTTTCTTTACGGTCATTGGCAAAAGGCGTGGCCGCCGGTGTGATTGGCTGGCTCATCAGCGAAGACTGCATTCTAACTTAAAAAGTGTTCTGCTACAAACCAAATCTGATGGCCATACGGAACAGGCGTTTCCAGTTCGGTTTGATCATCCTGCATCAGCGATGCGGTGGACCGCAACCTTGAAACCGTGAAAGTGCGCAAATTACCCCCGTCTTGCCGGGGAGGGGCGATTGTACATTTCCCCATAAAATGCTATACGATGTATTACAGTCTGACACGGTGCTGACGCACCACTTCCTTACACCCAAACTGAGCGATTCACCTTTCTCGAAGAAGGTCGATGGGTAACGATCACGGTTGGGTACCATCAATTGTTGTATTCAAAAGGTGAAACCCATTGGGTTTGCCGATCTCACCACATCTTCGGTGTTAGATGTCGCCGCGCATAGTCCACTATAGCGCGACGACATCTGCCTTGAATCTGCGGCAAGCTCGGCAATCGCTCAGTTTGGGTAGCACATATTTTCAGACCTGAACTCGATGACCGGTTGTAATCGAGCCACCGTTTGTCCGGGATCCATTTCTTTTTTTACCTGGTTGCCTGGAATGCACATGACGGGTGAGTGTTGATCAATATTATATTATACAAAAGGAGGGATTCATGGGATTGAGAAGATGGCGGTTATTTTTTAAGTTATTTGTGGTTACGCTTGTTTTATGCGTCCTGACAGCCTTTTCGGCCTATGGGGCAGACAAGGAGACCCTGGATCGGCTTGAGAAAATCATTCAACAGCAGCAGGATCAGATTTCAGCCCAGCAAAAAGCCCTCGAGCAACTGCAGGGTGAAGTAGAAGCCTTGAAGGGCTCGCCGGCCGAGGCTCAGACCAAGGTTTCCGAGGAAATTCGGATCCTGGTCGAGGCCATGTCTGAAGAACAAAAGGGAGCCGTTATATCGGGCGAAAGTAAGGCCCAGATAAAGCTGTACGGCCAGGTGAACAAGGCGGTGCTGTACAGCAACGACGGGGACAGTGGCAACACCTACCTGGTGGACAACGACAATTCATCCACCCGCATCGGTGTACTGGGATTCATCAACCCCAACGATAAGGTTGAGGTCGGCACCCGCCTCGAATTCGAATACCAGACCAATCCCAGTAACCTGGTCAGCCAGGAAGATAAGCGCATCAGCGACACCAATTTTGAGAAACGGCATCTGGACCTGTGGGTGGACACGATTGCTTTCGGCAGTTTCTCTTTGGGGTGGGGCTCCACGGCATCGGACGGCACCTCGGAGATGGACCTGTCCGGGACCGGCGTCATCGGCTACTCCAGCATCGGCGACATGGCCGGCGGTCAGCTGTTCTACGATAAAAGCACCAACAGTTTGTCTACCACCAATATCGGAAGTGTTTTTAGCAATATGGATGGGCTTGGGCGCGACGAGCGCATTCGCTACGACAGTCCGTCGTTTGGCGGTTTCATCGGATCCGCCTCCTACGTCGCCGACGGTGGCGGCGACGTGGCCGTGCACTACGCGGCCCAGATCAATGCCTTCAAGCTGGCCGCGGCAGCCGCCTTCGCCAACCCCGGCAGCACATCGGACACAAGCGACAACCAACTGGCCGGATCGGTGTCCGTACTTCATGATTCCGGGTTCAACGGCACCTTTGCCCTGGGTTCCCGTGATCACAAGGTCGATGGGCGGGATGACGGTGGGTATTTTTATACCAAGTTTGGCTACCGGGCCAGTTGGTGCTCTTTGGGGGTGACTGCGCTGTCAGCCGATTATGGTCGCTTTTCAGACATCAGTGCCAACGGCGATGACGCTGACACGTTTGGGTTGCAGATGGTGCAGGATATCCAGGAGTGGGGCAGCGAGGCTTATCTGGGCTACCGTTTCCACAAGTTGGACAGCAACGGTGCCGATTACGACAACATCAACGCCATCATGACCGGCATGCGGGTGAAGTTTTAAATGCTGCGCAACTGGATCATATTGGTGATGGCCGCGGTTCTGGTAGCCGGGCTTGGCGGTTGTGCGTCATCTCCCCAGCCGTTTGAATACCATAATGACCTGGATGAAAAGCCGGGGCCCGGTCTTTTCTCCGGTGAGAAAGGCGGTTATATCATCTATGGCGAGCCTCCGGCGCAAAAGCAGGGCCCTGAAAAAACGCCGGCAGATTAGAAGTAAACCCAAACATATTGTTCATCGAAGCCGCGTCATGAAGCGCATTGCGGCCAAAGCACACCACATCGCTCCACAAAAAAACCCGACCTGTATTTCTCGATCAGCCGGAATTACGCTGATTGGAATTCAAAGCGGCCTTTCCACAAGGCGACCAGGTGGCACGGATGGCTGTGGGATTTTCCAACGGGGAAGGATTACCCGGATAATCAAACTCGTTTTACAAGAAGCAGGTCAGTCCTTTCATGTGCAGTTCGTTAAAAAAGATTCGATCCGGTAGCCAGAGTAGGGACCAGGTAGGGACCAGGTATACTATCGATGGCAACCAGGTTAAGATATTGAATGAATGTAGGAAACCACTTTATCTGGTCGAAATGATGAAATTTTCGAACCGTACAGACCGGACCAAGTTCAGAAAATAGGTGGTTTTGCCTTTGCCCACAATATGCGTCTGAAATGCAACTTTTAATGGATTCTGCCTGATCCTATTCTAACCGTCCTTGAGCATAAAGAAATCATCGTCAAGCTAGTTCCCATATGATAACAAAAGGACAATCCGCAATCATTTGTCGGCAGGCAAAAACAACGTTCGTGCAAAAAGGGCCATGGAAAAAGAAAGATAGTTTTTCCCGACTCATAGCGGGTCTTTTGGAAAAAATGTTTAAAAACAGTCGGTTTTACTAACGAAAGCAACACCTATCACATCATGTCCTCTTTAAACGAAGCCGAAACACGAAAGAAACTAATCGATCCCCAGTTGGTGAAAGCCGGTTGGGGCCAATCCCAGCGCCGCATTGTCGAAGAATATCTCATTCAGGATAACTGTAAAGAAATCAAAGAAGATATCAATAAATTCGGTGACGCCGCCTCCGAATTCGCGGATTACGTCCTACTTGACCGCAACCTTAAGCCACTTTCCGTTGTCGCGTCCAAGGGAAAGCCTCTG
>DAOWNV010000265.1 GCA_030642405.1 Desulfosarcina sp. | reverse complement strand
GCCAAACCCATGATTGAAGCAGGCGTCCTGGAAAACCCAAAAGTTGACTATGCATTAGGTTGTCACATCTGGCCCAATATTCCCGAAAGCACTATCGGTATCCGCGCCGGTGTTCTCCTGGCGGCCATGTTCAGTTTTGACATCACGATTTCTGGAAAAGGCGGCCATGGGGCCATGCCCCATCTTTGCGTAGACGCCCTGGAAACAGGTTGCCAGGTGGTCAACGCTCTGCAGCGTATCGTCAGCCGAAAGATGAATCCGCTTCACCCCACGGTGGTCACCGTCGGCCGGTTTCAGGCAGGTACGGCATACAACGTCATTCCCGAGCGGGCGAGACTGAGCGGAACCGCCAGAACCTTTGAAAATGCCACATGGACACGATGGCCCGAAATCATCGAAAACATCGTCAAGGGCGTCTGTGATTCCATGGGTGCCGGTTATGAAATAAAGTTCGAGCAGGGGTATCCCCCCACCGTCAACGACAAAGAAATGGCGAACCGAATGAAGAAAATCGCTTCAAAAGTTGTGGGTGAGGACCGGGTAGTTGTTCCGGACAAAACCCTGGGCGGCGAGGATATGGCTTTTTTTCTGGAAAAAACCAAAGGATGTTTTTTCTGCATAGGTGCGGGCAATGATACCTATGCAGGGATCCACAGCCCGCACTTCGGTTTTAACGAAGACATTTTACTTACCGGAGTTGAAATGTACTGCCGGGCGGCGATTGATCTTCTTGGAGGGATATCATGAAAACCAACACTGAAAACATTCGGAACAAGGGGGAGTATCTATGAAACCAGTTCGTTTACGATTCCCACCCAGCCCCACCGGCTATTTACATATTGTTATCACACCTTTTCCAGGTACAGGACGAGGCTCTTACCAATAATCGGGTTTAGCACCCGATCCAGGATGTGCGAAAAACGAGGCTTTTCCATCAAATCCCAAACTAGGAACTGATGGTACCAGTTGACCATGGGATGGTCTTCACGGGTTGGTCCCACAAGGCATTTCAGCCACCAAAAGGGCGAGTGAAGTCCGTGGGAGTAGTGATGTCCACGGTAGCGCAACCCATGTTTTTCCAGAAGCCCAATCAGTTCTTTTTTACGATAGATACGGACATGGCCCATGTTGGCGAGGTGATACTCATCGGATAAAAGCCAACAGATTTTTTCAGGCAGAAACCTGGGAACACTGACGGCAATGCTACCTCCCGTCTTGACCACCCGGATGATTTCAGCAATGGCTGATTCATGATCCGGAATGTGTTCCAAAACTTCTGCACAGATTAACCTGTCAAACTCTTCAGCGTCAAAAGGCAAATTCAAAATACTGGCAGTCGACAAGCCCCAATGCCCTGGGCATTCTCCCAGCGACTGTTGGTACTCGAGCCTTTTCTTGGCCTCTTTTATATCATCGAAACTGATGTCGGCACCGATGGCTGTCACGTTCGGAAATCGGGCTGCCGCAGAGGTATGCCGTCCAGGTCCGCTTCCAATATCGAGTATTTTTTGCCCCGGACGAATATCGAACCGCTTGAAATTAAGGGTAATCATAAACTTTACCAAATTCTTATAGGGTTTGGATGGAAACGATAGGTTTATCTGGAAACCACTGACGATACTTGTTCAGTTGCATTTGTCTACATCAGGTATCGCCGTCGGCTTTCAATGAAATCAGCAGAATCCAAACGGTTTGTTATCATAATCCTCATTTTGGGGGAAGGAAATTATAGATTTTTCACATGTATGACGAAAGCTGAATAGAGACTATCGATTTGATTTTCAACAATGACATCATTAGTCTTGAAACTATTATAAAAGCCGATACGACATACGGCAACCATAAGGATGAACAAAGGGCATCTTGCCTTTCACTCCAAATGACTGTATTGAGTACCGCAAGTAACCAAAGGAGAAACAAAATGATAGAGAAAAGCCCATTGACAGCCCCTCTTCGCCTGACGGAAACGGTCAAAGGTGCCGGCTGAGCGTCTAAACTGCCTCCAGGGGACCTGGACAAAGCGTTGTGTGGATTGGATTTTCCAACAGATCCTAATGTACTCGTGGGCCTCTCCCGGCCCGACGATGCCGGGGTCTATAAAATATCCGACGATCTTGCACTGATTCAGACGGTGGATTTTTTTACACCCGTGGTTGATGATCCGTATTGGTTCGGTCAGATCGCAGCCGCCAATGCGTTGAGCGACGTCTATGCCATGGGTGGAGAACCAAAAACGGCAATGAATCTAGTTTGTTTTCCCCTCAAACATATGGATCTCTCCGTGCTTCGCCAGGTCATTCAAGGTGGAATCGACAAGGTCAAGGAAGCGGAAGTTGTGCTATTGGGTGGCCACAGCGTGGAGGACGAAGAGTTTAAATACGGTCTGTCCGTCACCGGTTTCATTCATCCTAATCGCATTTTGACCAAACAGGGAATAAAAGCCGGCGACCGGTTGGTGCTGACAAAACCACTGGGCACGGGAATCGTCAATACTGCCATCAAGGGCAACCTGGCTTCAGGGGAAATTACCCGGAATGTGACAAAAATTATGGCTTCACTAAACCGCACCGCAGCCCTTATCATGAGACAATATCCGATACACGCCTGCACGGATATCACTGGATTCGGACTCATTGGCCATATAGCCGAAATGATGCAGGGAACCGGTCTGGGATTGAAAATCTTTTTGGGAAAACTGCCCATAATAGACGTGGCATTGGGATTTGCCGCAATGGGTATGGTTCCGGGAGGTACACACAAAAACAGAAGTTTTCGATCTTCCATGGTGGATATAGGTAAAGAGGTGGATGGGTCCATGCAGGATATACTCTACGACCCCCAGACCTCAGGAGGACTTTGCATTGCCGTGGAACCTGACTCGGCAAATGCGATGGTGGAACACTTCCGGAACGATGGCGTGGAGCACGCCACCGTCATCGGTGAGGTTGTCGATTACCCGGCCGGCAGGATTCAAGTGGTATAAATTAACCCCAACTTCGCATCCCTCCGGCTTTTGCAACGATGGGGGTTAGATTTCATTTTTCAGTTCTGTCAATGCCCTGCGAATCTGCTTAAGTCCTTGCCGGATGCGGTTCTCGTTTTCAACCAATGCCAATCGCAGGTAGCCATCCCCCTCTTCCCCAAATCCGGCTCCGGGCGTTACCGCCACGTTTGCACGTTCCATCATTTCAATTGAAAATTTTAACGAACCCATCTTGCACCACGGCTCAGGAATTTTTACCCAAACAAACATTCCGGCTTTGGGTATATCTACCGGCCACCCCATACGCTCCAACCCCTCGCACATGATATCCCTTCGGCTCTTGTAGAGTTCGACCTGCTTG
Source organism: Desulfosarcina sp. (assembly GCA_030642405.1). Taxonomy (GTDB): domain Bacteria; phylum Desulfobacterota; class Desulfobacteria; order Desulfobacterales; family Desulfosarcinaceae; genus Desulfosarcina. Next base: position 723 of record DAOWNV010000265.1, on the reverse strand, counting down.
GCAATATCGTCTTCACAGTCGCGCATGGCAACGATACCGGCAATCTGAATGGGCGAAAAAATACCGTAATCGTAATACCCTTTGATTTTACCCAAGCCCTCGATAATCTTTGGGTTCCCTACACAGTAGCCGACCCGCCAACCCGCCATGTTGTAGGATTTGGAGAAAGAGCCAAACTCCACCCCCACATCCATGGCCTCTGGAACTTCCAGAAAGCTGGGAGCAATATAACCGTCGAAGGTAACCCTGGCATAGGCAAAATCGTTGACCACCATGAATCCGAATTTTTTCGCCAACATAACGATTTGCGAGAAAAAATCTTTGGAAGCGATAATGCCTGTGGGATTATGAGGGTAATTGAGCATAAGCAGTCTGGGTGCCGGTGTCATGGATTCACACATGGTGGTAATGCGTTTTACAAACTCATCCTCGGAAGCAATGGGAACCCGGATAACATTAGCACCGGCGATTACAGCTGCATATACGTGGATGGGAAAGGCCGGGGCAGCCACCAGCACTGTGTCACCGGAACCTACCAGTGCCAGGCAAAGATGAGAGATCCCCTCTTTGGAACCGATGGTACAAATCACCTCCTGCTCCGAATCCAGAGCCACTTCATAATTGCGTTGGTAATATAAAGAAATTTCCCGGCGCAGGTTTCTCATCCCGCCGGCTACCGGATAGCGGTGGGTCTTGGGATCCTGGGCAACTTCACACAACTTT
>DAOWNV010000205.1 GCA_030642405.1 Desulfosarcina sp. | reverse complement strand
TCATCCCTTTCACTATAAGGCCGTTGTCCGGTCACCGGTACGGGTACTGGCGGATAAGATCCGGCAGACCAAAGGGAATTTGCTGGTCACAGGCTGCGAGATGGGCGGAGGACCGGTTTCCCAGGCACTGATCGAACGGGCCGAAACCAACGAGGTGGTGATGTCCAAAGAGGCATCTGCGACCATCCATCACAATATTCAGAGAGTGACGGCCCGAGGAATCCGTGTGTTGGATAGGGTTGAAGTCGAAAAAGTGAAAAGCGATTCGCGATTTCATCCCATCCGAACCGGAGATATTCAACCGGGTCGGTTGAAGCGGATTGTCGAAGGTTTTGGTGTTCCTTTCGAATTCGATGCCGTTGGTATTTGTGCACAGGACCATGGTGCGGCGCCCAAAGGGGTTTCCCATCTGGATTTCAGGCATCGTATGTTCACGGAAGCATTGGATCGAAATCCTGTTCCCCAGGCTTTGCTATACGGATCAAATGAGATCCCGGAAGTGATGAATCGGTTGTCGGCCATCGCCAAGGACGCCCAACAACTTACCACAAAACGGATCTACGTAATGGACTCTGGAATGGCGGCTATTCTCGGTGCATCCAAGGATGTGCTGGCAGCAAATCTAAAAAGGATTCTCGTTTTGGACATCGCCACCTCCCACACCGTGGGCGCGGCTATGGATGACGGCGTTTTATGCGGCTTTTTCGAATATCATACAAAAGATATTACAGCAGAAAAGCTGGACAGGCTGCTGGTGGACCTTTCCGATGGCAATCTCTCCCATGAAAAGATTCTGGAGGAAGGAGGCCATGGTGCGTACAGTCGTAACGCCTTCGGATACGAATCGGCTCAACAGATTCTGGCCACCGGCCCGCGGCGGCACCTGATATCTACATCTTTTCTGCCCATCACTTACGGTGCTCCATGGGGAGACAACATGATGACCGGCACGGTAGGCCTGTTGGAGGCGGTTCGCCTGCGTGAAGGACTTGCACCGATTACTTATCTATAGAATTGAAAAGAGCATCTCAGGCTCTTTTCTCGACTAATTCAGCAGCTCAGAAAAAAAATGAATAAATGACTTGCATTTCTTTATTGTTGTGTTATGATATAGAGATCATAGAAGGCCTGCCGCTGTTGACAGGCCAGTTTCTTTCTTAGGGGTTGATCCATTTGTCAAAGTGGTGCCTGAAGTTTGAAGCTATGATTTCATTTTTTTTTATTCGTAGGAGGAAGTTAGCATGGCAAATGGTACCGTGAAGTGGTTTAATGACAGCAAGGGATTTGGTTTCATCGAACAGGAAGATGGCCCGGATGTATTCGTACATCATTCAGCCATCAATTCTAGTGGTTTCAGATCTCTCAGCGAGGGCGACAAGGTTACTTTTGAAATCGAACAGGGTCCAAAGGGTCCTGCCGCATCCAACGTAAGTGTTGGCTAACACTTCGTTCTTTCGTTTTCTACAAAAAGCGTTCCGCTAATCCGGAACGCTTTTTTTTGTATAGACATCCAGCCTCGCAACAACACACCAGTTGACGTCACATCACAAAATTCACATTTTTTTAGGACAACACCATTTTTTCCAATCCGTATTGAACTAAAAAAAATAGTTGAAAGAGTGCGCCTGGAATTAAGTGACCGAATTAGCGGGTCTTCTTAAACCATACATGAATGGCGTCCGGAGATGTAAAGTCGACTTTATATCCCAGGCCAATGACGCCTTTGGCGGTCAACAAAACTTCCTTATTTCTCAAAACCACACCCTTGCCCCGTTCCATGAGAAGATAGGTACCGTTGGAACTTTGATCGGTGAGATAATACTTACCGTTTCTATATTCGATTACCGCGTGGGTTCTGGAAACCCGATCGTTTACCACCTGGATATCATTGCTCTTTTGGCGGCCGATCTCCACATGGGTGTTTTTTTCGCTTACGAGTACCACCACTTTCCCATATTTCAGCACCAGACAATAGATAGGGACTTTCTTAGATTTCTGCGAAGATGGTTTTTGTAACGCTTTTGCCTTAAGTCCATAAAACCGCAGTAATTCACCACATTTTTGGCAGGGTATCTGAGGCTGCCGGCCTTCTATACGGTTCTCATCAATTATGTTTTTATAACCGCACTCTTCGCAATAAACTATCATAACCAACTGTCCATAAGAATAGGTGTAATTCAATATCTAATAAATATCAGGGAAAAGCCTTCAATAATCAAGTCTTTTTCGTCTATTCACTTTCGGAGGCCGGTCCTGGATTCAACCACTCGAAAATTTCGGCCGCATCACTGGCCTTGATATTCGCCTTAATCGCTTTGCGATGGGCTTTTTCGGAATCGGCATCGGCATCCTCTAAATCATTTTTCAGTTCCTTCCCGGTAACCAAAGGGACGGCACCGGAAACCCCCTTTTCTTCCATTACTTTAAATAGCAAGCAAAAGACCTTTGCACTGCGCAGCAATACTTTTTGGTTGCCATTATCAATGTTTTACAGTATCGTAACATAGTGTCAAAATAGTAAAAATTACAAAAAGAATCGCTATTTTAATCTATTGTTTTACGCCTCTTGAAAATAACAAACCGTACTCTCAAAAAAGGAGAGACCGTCATCGGTGAAGTCATGGAAGACGTCGCCGTAGCCGGTTATAATGGTTTACAAGCTGGTGAAAGCCCTTTTTGAAAACAATGACTACCTGAAAAAGATTAATCCATCGGCCGCTTACACGACACCGGAAATTGCGGTGAAGTACTCTCCGGTTCCCCTTCATCCGTCAGACAACCTGGCCGGTGACCCTTCTTTACCGATCCAATCGAAAAAGAAAGAATATAGCGTCGCCCCTATGGAAAAAAGAAATAAGCGAGTTGAAAACAAAAAAAAAGTCAGCGTAAAATCAAAGGTCTGGCTGCAGGACCCACAAGGACGAATTATTTTTGGGTTAGGGCGCATGCGAATTCTGAAAGCCATAGAAAAATGCGGCTCCCTCAATGCAGCGGCTAAAGAGCTTAAAATGAGCTATCGGGCGGTGTGGGGAAAGATCAAGGTGACCGAAGAAGCATTGGGAAAACCTCTTCTCATCAAAAGCCAGGGAGGAAGCTCCGGCGGCGGTTCAACCTTAACACCTTTTGCCCGTACACTTTTGAAACGCTACCAGGCACTTTCCCGTATTATCGATAACCAGGCTGATGAATTGTTCGAGTCCGGATTTCTCGATCCTTGACCGTCATCCATAGAAAGGAGTTTCAATGTCCGCCATCTTCCGTTTTTTTATCGTGGTCGTTTCTCTTGTTTTCATGGCTTTTCCAGCATTCTCTCAAACACCTGTAACGGGCGGGATCCTGACGGTTTGCCAGCCGGCAGAGCCTCCTGGACTGGATCCCACCTCCAATACGGCTGCAGCCATAGACCGGGTCGTTTATGCCAACATCTACGAAGGATTGGTGAAAGTGGACAGTAAAGGCGGATTTGTACCGGGTCTTGCCAACGGGTGGGAAGTATCAGCCGATGGCAAGACATACACTTTTCTTTTGCGAAAAGGAGTTTTCTTCCACAACGGCGAGCCGTTCGACGCAAAAGTTGCCCAATGGAATCTGAAGCGGGCCACCAATCCGGAAAGCGGCAATCCCCACCCTGAATATTTCAATGGCATCGATACCATCAAAATAAAAAATGTTCATACACTGGTGATCCGGCTTAAGACAGTGGATGCTCTGTTCATAGCTCACCTGGCCGAAGGGGATGCGGTGATGCTTCCCATGAAAGGGTATGAAAACGCCAAATCCAACCCCATCGGCACCGGCCCCTTTAAATTTGTCAAATGGGCGCGTGGAGATCGTGTGGAGATGGTTCGTTTCGATGCATACTGGAACCCGATCCTTCCCTATCTTGACAAGGTGATCTTCCGTTTTATTAGTGATCCGGCTGCTCAAATCGCCGCCCTTAAAGCCGGTGACATCGATGTAATAGGGTACATCGCCGCTCCCGAATCCGCCATGATGCTGGAAAAGGACAAGCGTTTCAAAGTTTACGCGGGCACCACCACCGGTGAGGTGATCATGTCCACCAACAACCAGGCTCCTCCTTTCGACAACAAGCTCGTGCGTCAAGCCATAGCCCATGCCATAAACCGGCAGGACGTGGTGATGCTGGTGATGTTTGGTTATGGAACCCCCATCGGCTCCCACTGGTCGCCTGCGACCCCTTATTATAAAGATCTTACCGGGCGTTTCCCTTACGATCCGGAAAAGGCCGGAGCGTTGCTGAAAGAAGCGGGCTATCCCGACGGTTTCAAGGCCACAATCAAACTACCGGCCATCTATTCCTATTCCAAACGCGCTGGAGAAGTAATCGCCGATATGCTCTCCAAGGTGGGCATCGATCTAACCATCGAAATTGTGGAATGGGGCCAGTGGATCGATCGAATCTTTAACAAAAAAGAGTACCAACTCACCATGATCGGACATGTGGAAGCCTGGGACATCGGCATCTATGCCAAACCTGATTACTACTTTCAATACGATTCCCAAGACTTCCGGGACGCCTATGCCAAAGCACTGCAGGCACCGAGTGAAATGGAAAAAGAAAAATGGTTCGGTCGGTGCCAGGAAATCATCGCCGAGGATGCGGTAAACGGCTTTCTTTTCTCCGCACCTAGCCTTCCGGTAATGACGGTGAAAGTAATGGGATGGTGGGAAAACTATCCAACCGTTGCGTTGGACTGCTCCGAGGTCTGGTTGAAACAATAAGAAATCATGGTGTTCCCGTATTCATGACCGGCTTTCTGTTAAAAAAGGCCACATCATTGGTGGCCGTGCTTTTTTTGGTTTCGCTGACGGTATTCTCCGTGCTTTTCGTTCTGCCCGGAGATCCGGCGCAGATCATTCTGGGTATCAATGCCTCACCGGAAACCCTTGCGGCACTTCGGGGCAAAATGGGGTTGGACCAACCCTTTCTTGTTCAGTACACAAACTGGATCGGCAGCCTCGTTAGAGGAACGGGAGGCCATTCCATCACCTATGACATGCCCGTAGCGGATCTGATTGGTTCCCGCCTTATGGTAACCGGCCCGCTGGCCCTCATGGCCATGACCATTGCAGTGGTTCTGGCGTTGCCCTTGGGTATTTTCGCAGCCCGCCATCATGGACGAGCCGGAGATTTCACTATTGTGGCCTGTTCCCAACTTGGATTGGC
>DAOWNV010000344.1 GCA_030642405.1 Desulfosarcina sp. | reverse complement strand
GCCGCATACCGCCAAACGACCATCAACTAGCAGCAACAACCTGTCAGCATACATGGCTGCCAGGTTAAGATCATGGGATACCATAACGATCGTGGTGCCGCGGTCCCTTTTTAAAAGGTTCATCAACCCCATGATGCTGATTTGATGGGCCAGGTCCAAAGCGGCCGTCGGTTCATCCAACAGTATCAGGTCTGTTTCCTGGCATATGGCCCTGGAGATATGGGCCCTTTGCTTTTCACCACCGCTTACATTGTCAATACGACGATCCGACAAATGGCCCAACCCTGTAAACGAGATTGCCTGTTTTGCGATGGCGATGTCCTTTTCCCCTTCCACACCTAAGATGCCCAGGTAGGGCGATCTGCCCATGAGCACCAACTCTTGGATTGTAAACAGGTTGTCATCGCCTCCGGTCTGAGACACATAAGCCAGTTGAGAAGCAAGTTCGTGCCGGGAATACTTTTGTAATGGACGGCCATTCAAAGATATTCCACCTCCCGAAAAAGGCATCAGACCGGCCATTGACCGGATCAGCGTTGTTTTCCCAGATCCATTGGGGCCTATGATGATAAAAAATTCACCGGCTTTTACATCGAAGCTCAGATCTTTGAGGACCGATACCCTTGGGTAGGCACAGGAGAGCCGGCTGACCTTGATAGCGATTTTCATGGTTTCACAGTTTCGATCGCTTTAAGAGAACGATAAACAATGGTGCGCCGATCATGGCAGTGATTACACCGCCCGGCATTTCCCCTTGGGCCGGCAGCACGCGGGACAAAAGATCGCATACCACCATGTATGCCCCACCGCCAAAAACGCAGGCCGGAACCAGAACACGGTGATCCGGGCCGACGATCAGGCGAAGTAAATGAGGAACCACCAGTCCCACGAAGGCAATCAGGCCGCATTGGCTGACTGTCACACTGATCATAAGCGAGGTGACAACCAGCATTATCAGGGTGGTCTGCCGGACGTTGACTCCCATGGATGTTGCCATGTCGTTACCCATCTGCAGCAGGTTCATCCGATTGGAGAAGGCGAATACGACGAAAAAGGAGGGAAGAAGAATGGCTGCGAGCATGCCCACGTGATGGATCTGCGAAGCGGAAAGATCCCCCATCAGCCAGAAGATGATGTTGTGCAATCGCGAATCCTGGGTAATGGAGATCAAGAACATGATGACCGCTGAACAAAAGGCGTTGACCATCACGCCGGAGAGGAGCAAGGCGTCCTTGACCACCATCGCACGACCTGAAGAGATGAAGATGATTAGCACCAGTGTTGCCAGGCTGCCGACAAAAGCGGTAAGGGCTACGCCGGGAATGCGGGCCAGTCCCAGCAAAATGCCGATGATGGCTCCGATTGCCGCCCCGCCGGAAATTCCCAGAATATACGGTTCAGCCAATGGGTTTTTAAGCAATGCTTGAAAGACAAGACCGCCCAACGACAGGGCGGCGCCCACCATTGCTGCAAGAAGCACCCGTGGAAAGCGGATTTTCCAAATGATGGCCCCTTCCATGGTGCCACCGTTGTTTTTTTGAACAAGGGTCTTCCATACGGTTTCAAGGTTTATGCCTGAAGATCCCATTGCCAGGCCTATGACCATTGTCACCAGGAGGACTATGGATAGAATCAGTGTGACCGTCGCAATCTTGGAAACCAGGGGCGACTTCAGCGTTTTCATTGTTTATCGCTCATTTTTGTCGACTGAAAACAATCCGGGTGGATCAACCGGGCAAGGATTTCCAATCCATCCACAAGTCGCGGTGAAGCGCGATCTAAAACATCGGAGTTCACGAGGTGAATTCGGTTGTTTTTTACAGCCGGTATATTCCGCCACTGCTGCCAGTCCGCCTTGACCTGCTCAAACACTGTTTTTCTGGCCATAGAGGTGATGATTATCACTTCGGGCCACAACCTTATGACCTGCTCTTTGGAAAATCGTGGGTATGGGGTCGGCCCCTGGGCCAGGTTGGTCCCCCCGGCCATGACGATCAACTCGTGGATAAAGGTCGGTGTTCCCGCAGATACAATGGGCGCGATGCCGATTTGGAAAAAAACTCCGGGCCGATGGTTTATACACGACAATTTTGACTGTACCCGTTGAGTTCGGTTGGCCATGGTGGCCTTAACGGCTTCGGCCCTATCGCTCACACCCAACAATTGTCCCAATTCCAGCACGGTATCCATCACTGCATTCAGATTTCGCGGATCAACGGCATAGACGGCAATGCCGACTGACTCCAGTTTTCGAATGATAGTTATAGGGTTTCCGTCCTTTACGGCAATGCACAGATCGGGTCTGAGACTAACGATTTTCTCCACATCCAAACGAACATAAGATCCCACTTTTGGAAGATTGCCTGCTTCCGACGGGTAGTCGCTGAATTGCGTAGCACCTACCAAGCGGCTTTCCACCTCCAGCGTATACATGATTTCAGTAATGCTTGGTGCAAGAGCAACAATTCGTTCAGGCTGATCGGGAACATCAACCGACCGTCCAAACTTATCGGTAACTGTTTTTGTAGATCCCGTAGAAGGAAGGCAAGTCAGAATGCAGAAAATAAGCACTGTTCGAAGAAAATTATAACTCATCATTGTTCTCGTTGATATATTCCTTAAACAACGCCCATCCCTC